>JABEVI010000154.1 GCA_013044085.1 Steroidobacteraceae bacterium | reverse complement strand
GTGTCGACCAGGACGACTCCCGCGAGCCTCGTGTCCTGCATGATGGTGGTCAGGGCGGGGCTCGCCAGGCTCGCGGCGGGCAAATCGTCGAACCCGACCACCGCAACGTCAGCCGGAATGCGCACCGAGCGTTCCTTCAAGGCGCGCATCGCGCCGATCGCGATCAAATCGCTTGCGCCGAGGATCGCGTCGAATGGCCGGCCACCGTCGAGCAGCTGCCGTGCCGCGTCGTGGCCCGCGCTCTCCGTGCTGATCGCGTCCACCTGAAGCGGCGTGGGCGGTGCGATGCCGGCCTCGGCAAGCGCCTGGTGGTAGCCGCGGAAGCGCTCGAGGAACTCCGGATAGTGGCTGGTGGCGTGTCCCAGGAACGCGATCCGGCGCCGGCCGCATCCGGCCAGGTGGCGCGCGGCTTCGTACCCGCCGCGGAAGTTGTCGCAGCCGATCGACTTGCCGGGCTGTCCGTCGAGAACCTGGCCCCAGCGCACGAAATGCGTGCCCGCGGCGGCAAGCGATTCGAGCCGCCAACGATGATCGTGGTAGTCGCCGTAGCCGAGCAGAATGATTCCATCGGTCTTGTGCTCGCAGCCGAAATCCTCCGCTGCATCGTTCGAATGCGGCTGGAAGGACACCAGCAGGTCGTAGCGTCGTTCCGCGCAGGCATGCGTGATCGAGCCTAACATCGAGTGGAAAAACGGGTTGATCAGCGAATCGTCCGGTGTCGGATCCTCGAATATCAGCAGCGCGAGGGTGTGTGTCTGCCGTGAGCGCAGGCTCGAAGCGTTCCGATCGACCGAATAGCGCAGCTGTCTCGCGATCGCTTCGATGCGCTTGCGGGTCTCGGCGTTGACCATCGGGCTGCCGCGCAACGCGCGCGAAACCGTCGGCTGCGAGACGCCCGCCAAATGCGCGATGGTGAGCGAGGTGGCTTTGGCTAGCGGGCGCTTGCGAGTCATCGGTGTCATCGTCACCGGGTCATTGCTCCGTCAGGCCCGACGGATGCGGGCATAGAATGCGCCAAAAGAGGGTATCGACACGACGACCCCATCCCGTTCACCTTCCGGCAATCCATGACCGCTCACCGCCTCGGCGCCGACGGCCGCGGCGAGTTCGATGTGCTGACGTTCGCCGGAGAAATTGAACACCGCCATCATCGAAGATTCGCCCGTCGTACGTTCGAAGGCAAGCATACGCTCATCCGCGGCCAGGAACCGGATGTCGCCGTGGATCAGTTCCGGCTGTAGTTTACGCCAGCGATGGAAATGGCGAAATCCGTTCAAGGTCGATGCGGAGTCGACCTCTTGAAGCGCGGCGGCGCGCTGCAGATGTGCCGCCGGTACCGGCAGCCAGGGTGCGACGGCGCTGAAGCCGCCGTGCGGCGCGTTCTGCCAGGGCATGGGCGTTCGGCAGCCGTCGCGACCCTTGAAACTTGGCCAGAACGCGATGCCGTAGGGGTCGCGCAGCGCCTCGAAGGGAACGTCCGCTTCATCGAGCCCGAGTTCCTCGCCCTGGTAGATGCAAATGGCGCCGCGCAACGAGCAGACAACCGCGGTCAGGAACGTCGCGAAGTGCGGCGGCGTCTTGCCGCGCGCCCAGCGACTGGTCACGCGCTCGACATCGTGGTTGGAGATCGCCCAGCACGGCCAGCCCGCGGCCGATTCGGCGCAGGCGGCGTGCTCGACGGTGCGCCGTATGTGGGCGGGCGTGCCGTCGGCCCCCAGGAGTTCGAAGCTGTAGGCCATGTGCAGACGCCCCGGTTGGGTGTACTCGGCCATCGTCGCGACCGAATTCTCCGAGGAGATCTCGCCGAGCGCAACCACGCCCGGATAGCGGTCGAGCAGGGCGCGCAGTTCGCCGAGAAATGGCAGATTCTCCGGCCGGGTGTTGTCGTAGATATGAGTTTGGAAAGCGTAAGGGTTGTCGGCGCGGAAGCCGCCGCCTTGGCGCTCGTTCTCGGGCTTTGGCGGATTGTTGCGCAGTTGTTGGTCGTGGAAGCAGAAATTTATTGCATCGAGGCGCAACCCATCGACACCGCGATCCAGCCAGAATTTTACGTTCTGCAGAACCGCATGGCGCACCGCCGGTTCGTGGAAGTTCAGGTCCGGCTGCTCGACGAGGAAGTTGTGCAGATAGTACTGGCCGCGCCTCGGCTCCCATTGCCAGGCGACGCCGCCGAATATCGACAACCAGTTGTTCGGAGGGCCGCCGTCGGCGCGCGCATCCGCCCACACGTACCAATTCGCGCGCGGGTTCTCCCGACTGCAGCGACTCTCGAGAAACCAGCCGTGCTCGCTCGATGTGTGGCTCAGCACCTGGTCGATCATGACTTTCAAGCCGAGGCGGTGTGCCTTGACGAGCAGCCGGTCGAAATCCTCGAGCGTGCCGAACAACGGGTCGACCTCGCGGTAGTCGGCGATGTCATAGCCGAAATCCGCCATGGGTGACTTGAAGAACGGCGATATCCAAATTGCCTCGACGCCGAGGCTCGCAACGTACTCCAGTCGCTCGATGATGCCGGGCAGATCGCCGACGCCATCGGCGTTGGTATCCAGATAGCTGCGCGGATAGATCTGGTAAATGATGGCACCTTGCCACCAGGCCTGCGGTTTCACTGCGGGAGGATCTCCGTCTGTGAGCGGCTGACGCCGTGGGGTGACAAGGGGCGCGCGGCTCGGGCTGCATACGTATACATTCCCGGCGACCCTCGATCGCGGATGGGCGATCGGGGGCTGTAAACGCAGGGTTTCATCGCTTGCTAGTCTGCCACAAGCACGTGTGCGCTTGTAATAGCCCTCTTCTCCGTCCCATCGCCTTGGTGTAATTTCCTCGCGCCACATGCATATGCCAAGAATTCAAGGGGGGGCGATGATCCGCATGTCGAGGGTGAACGCATCGCTTCGCCGCTTCGGTTTCGGCTCGATGATTGCGGCGGCGATGCTGTCGGGTTGTTCGGGCGGCGGCGGCGGAGGCGGCACTTCGACGCCACCGCCACCCGCGCCGCCCTCCGTGCCGATCGCCGTGTCGGGCGCACAAGCCGTCTGGCTCGATGCGACGACGATCGTCTGGCCCGGCGCTGCGCAGGGCGCGAGCTATCGGCTGTTTTATTCGCTGAATGCGAGCCTCTCGCCGACGAGTGCCGGTGTCAGCGGAGCCGACAATGCATCCGGTGATGTCCTCTCGCCCGGAACCCTCACGAGCACGCAACTGGCCGCCTTTCCGCAATACGCATCGGCGTTGGTGCTGACGGTGCCGGCGGCGACCGCAGCGAAGATCGGCAATGTACTCGAGGACCAGATCATGGTCGTGCAGTACTCGAGCGGCGCGCCGTCAGCGGCAACCGAGGTGCAAACCGGACCCGTTCTGGACGCCGTCTACGCCAGTGCCGCGAGCGTGCCGCTCGGTTTGAGCTTCGATGCATCGAGCGATGCGCCGACTTTCCGTTTGTGGGCGCCAACCGCGCAGTCCGTGAGCCTGAACGTCTATCCAAACGCCACCTCGACGAGCGCGACCATCGAGCCGATGCAATTCGATCCTGGCACCGGTGTGTGGTCCTATACGGCCGCGAATGCCGGCTGGACGAACAGCGCGTACTACACCTATACGGTCAAGGTGTTCACCCGTGCGGTGGGCGCCGCTGGCGCGATCGTCACGAATACGGTCACGGATCCTTACTCGGTGACGCTCAATGCGAACGGTCAATATTCGATGGTGGCGAATCTCGCCGATGCGGCGACGCAGCCGGCCGGCTGGCCCGGAACGTTGTTGCCGACTGCGGCGGTGCCGACCGACAGCGTCATCTACGAATTGCACGTTCGGGACTTCTCATCGCGCGATCCTTCGGTCCCGGCCGCCGACGTCGGCAAATACCTGGCCTTCACCGACACCTCCTCGGAGGGCATGACGCATCTGGCGGCGCTCGCGCATGCCGGTCTGACGCATGTCGAACTCATGCCGGTCGCGAATTTCTCCTCGGTCGACGAGGTGAATTGCACCACTCCGGTGATCACGCCGAGCACCGGTGCGGGTCTGCAGGCTCAGCTCGACGTCGTCAACACACAGGCGGGTTCCTGTTACAACTGGGGTTACGACCCGTTCCATTACGGCGCACCGCAGGGCAGCTATTCGAGCGCGCCGCAGGACGGTCTTGCGCGGGTGCGTGAGTTTCGCCAGATGGTCCAGGCCCTGCACGGTATCGGGCTGCGCGTGATCATGGATGTCGTCTATCCGCACACCAGCAGCAGCGGCCAGAATCCGTATTCGGTGCTCGACGAGATCGTGCCAGGCTATTACTACCGGCTCGATGCGAACGGTGCGGTCGAGAACAACTCCTGCTGTTCCGACACCGCCACCGAGCGGACGATGATGGCGAAGCTCATGATCGACACCTTGAGGGTCTGGGCCGGGAGCTACAAGGTCGACGGCTTTCGCTTCGATCAGATGTATCTGATCCCGCGCCCCGTGATGATCGCCGCAGCGAGCGCGGTCGACCAGGTGGCCGCACAGGACGGACGGGGCAACGCCGTGATCTTCGGGGAGGGCTGGACCGCTCCGAGCCAGGTGGCCTCGGTGATCGTGCCCTCGAGCCAGCTGAACCTCGGCGGCACCGGCATCGGATCCTTCAACGATCGGCTGCGGGACGCCGTCCGCGGAGGCGGGCCGTTTGATTCCGGCAGCGCGATGCGGGCGCATCAGGGCTTCATCAACGGTCTTTGCTACGATATGAACACGGTGGATGCGGCCACCAATCCGGATTGCAGCGGCGATGCGGGCGATGCATTGTTCGCCCTGCAGGATCGCATTCGCATCGGCCTGGCCGGCAATCTCGCCAACTTTCCGCTGCGCCCGGGCGTGACCGGTGCCGGCGTCGATTACTTCGGTTCGCCGACCGGCTATACCGTGTCGCCGCAGGAGAACATCGTCTACGTTTCATCACATGACAACGAGACCCTTTTCGACGTCAGCGAGTACAAACAGCCGGCCTCGGTGAGTGTTGCCGACGCCGCTCGCGCCCAGGTCGTCGGTCTTTCGCTCGTCGCACTCTCCCAGGGCGTCGCGTTCATTCAGGGCGGAGACGACTTGTTGCGCTCGAAGTCCGGCGACAGCAACAGCTACCGCTCGGAGGATTACTTCAACGGCATCCACTGGGACGGTTCGACAAACAACTGGGCGGTCGGCTTGCCGCCGCAGAACACCGGCAACAATGCGGCGGACGCCGCGACGCTCGGCCCGTTGCTGAATTCGCGACCGGTGCCGGATCCCGCGACGATTCTCGCGACGAGCGCGGCGTTCCAGGAATTCCTGCAGATCCGCAAGGACACGGATCTCTTCCGGCTGCCGAGTGCGGCTGCGATCGATGCCTGCGTCAGCTTCCCGGACGCGAGCGCCCAGATCCACGGCTTGATCGTCGAACGGATCTCGGGCATCGGCGCCTGCACGTCGAATTCCGGCTTCAGCAGCGTCGTCGTGCTCTTCAACGCCAGCAACCAGCAACAGTCCTACCCGATCGCCGCCTACGCCGGCGACGCGAAGGGCACCGCATCAGGGCAGGTCTACCTCGATCCGGTGCAGGCGTCCGGTTCCGATGCGGTCTTGAAGACGGGCTGGAACTTCACGTCCACCTCGAGCGCCGGCGTGTTCACGGTTCCGCCGAGAACGACTGCCGTGTTCGTTCAATATCGCTGAGCGTTCACGACCCCGGCGGCCGTCGCGTCATCCTGGATGCCGAGACGGCGCTGGATTTCCTCGAGCGGCACGCCCTTGGTCTCGACGACCATCGTCAACACCCAGAGCAATTGCAGCATCATCATCAGGGCGAAGAATCCGAATACCAGGTAGGTGGGAAAGACGCTGACGATCTCCGGGAAGAATGAGGTCAGCAGCGCGGCGAAGGTCCAGTGCGTGAAGCTGCCGAGCGACTGTCCCTCCGCGCGGTAGCGGTTCGGGAAAATCTCGGAGATGTATACCCAGATCACGGCGCCCTGACCTACGGCGTGTGCCGCGATGAAGGAGAAAATGCATGGCGGCACGAGCGCGTACCGCGCCGTGTAGAACGCCCAGGAGACGAGCAGCAGCGAGACGATGTAGCCGATCGAGCCGATGAACAGCAGCGTTCTGCGGCCGATCCGGTCGATCAGCCACAGGCCGATGAAGGTGAACACGAGATTGGTGAGGCCTATGCCGACCGAATCAAGCAGGGCCGCATGTGCGCCCAGGCCGGTCATGCGGAAGATGCGCGGCGCGAAGTACAGGATCGCGTTGATCCCGGACATCTGGTTGAAGAATGCAATGAGCATCCCGAGCAGGATCGGTTTGCGCAGGCGCCGGCTCCAGAATCGTCCGGGACCCGAGTCGCGCGTCGAGGCTGAGAGGATCGCCTGCGCCTGCGCTTCGATCGCCGCCTGGCTCGCTTCCGGGCGGATGCGCCTGAGCAGCGCACGACCCGCCTCCGGCCTGCCGGCGCGAACCATCAACCAGCGCGGGCTCTCCGGCAGGGTTAGGCAGAGCAGCGTATAGACGAGCGACGGCACCGCGGCGACGCCGAGCATCCAGCGCCAGGCGTTCTCGCCGACGCGCGCCAGCAGGGCGTTCGACAGGAATGCAATCAAGATGCCGAAGACGATGTTGAATTGGAACATGCCGGCGAGGCGTCCGCGCAGGCCGGCCGGAGCGATCTCGGCGATATAGAGGGGTGCGGCGACGGTCGAGATGCCGATGCCGAGTCCGCCGATCACGCGTGCGACGATGAAGGTTCCGACGTTGGTCGCAAGACTCGACCCGAGCGCGCCCAACAGATACAGCACGCCGATCATCAACAAGGTTGCGCGGCGTCCGAAGCGGTCAGTAGGATAACCGCCCGTGAGTGCGCCGATCACCGTACCGTAGAGCGCGGCACCAATCGCAATGCCCTGGATACCGGCGCTCAGATGCCAAATGGCCTGGATCTTTTGTTCGGCACCGGAGATGACGACCGTGTCGAAGCCGAACAGAAAGCCGGCGAGCGCGGACGTGGCTGACCAAAGGACGAGGCTCCGGCGCATCGAAACTCCCCCATCGGCGCGCCTCGTGCGGATCGGGCGAGCATCTTGTGGGACAGTCTGCGAAAATTTACAAACGATTGCAAGCTTTGCAGGTTGCCGTGTTCGGCGCAAACTGACCGGGCTACGGAGTCCCCGGGGCAAGCAAAGGAGGCGCGGTGCGCGGTTCTCGGCGACGGAGTCACCCACTGCTCGGCATGGTGGCGGGCCTCGTGTTTGCGACACCGGGGTTTGCCGGCATGCCGCCACACATCACGACCCGCGGCACCGCCGAGCTGCGGATCGCCGCGAACGAGGCGGCCTTCAGCATCGGCATCGTGTCCGAGGGGGCGAGCGGTGCCGTGGTCGGCGCCGCCAATGCGCGTCTGACGCGCTCCGTGCTCGATCGCTTGCACGAGACCGGACTCCTGCCGGCCGACGTGCGCGCTTCGCGGGTCAGCGTACATCTCCGCTGGGTTTACGATCGATCCGTGCAACGACCCCGTGCCCACGGTTTCGAAGCGACGCGCACGATCGATATCGACACGCACACGTTGGCGCGCATCGGGGCGTACATCGACGCTGCGCTCAGCGCCGGCGCCACGTCGATCTCACCGGTTCAGTTCTCGGCGTCCGATCAGCGCGCCGCGCAACTGCGAGCCCTGGCCGAGGCGGTCGCCGATGCGCGCGCGCAGGCGCAAACGGCCGCGCGCGCGGCCGGCGGCGAACTCGGCGCTCTCATCTCACTCGACACGAGTCCCGCGGTCTTGCCGCGGTTCGCGCCGCTCCTTGAAACGATCACGCCGGTGACGTCGGCCGCGCGGCGCGTCGCAACCCAGATCTCGCCGCAGAAGATCCGCATCGTGGCGAACGTGGTCGGACGCTGGCGCTTCGTCACCGGCAAGCCCTGAATCCGGCGATGCCCGGCGCCCGCTAGTCGGGTCCTTCAGTCGTGCGTTTCGTTCTGCGCGATCGGCATGCGGCATACCACGCGGGTTCCGCCGTTCGCGTCCCTGAAGGCGCGCAGCGTGCCGCCGAGCAGACGTGCGCGGTACGCCATCATGCGCATGCCCATGCCGGCGGAATGTTGCACCCGCTCCGGGTCGAAACCGCTGCCGTCATCGCAGATCGACAGTCGAAGATTCGCGCCTTGGCGCCGTAGTTCGATCACGACGTGATTGCCGCCCGAATGCTTGGCCGCATTGGCGGCCGCCTCCTGGGCGATCCGGTAAAGATGGCTCGCGGCGGTGTCGCTCAATTTGATCGCAAGCACGGGGTCGCGCCGCACCTCGCAGCGGAGGCCGAATAGCTTCTCGCTGTGGTGCGCCAGCTGCTCGATCGCGGTGACGATGCCGTCTTGGCCCAGATTCGCCGGCGTGAGCGTTCTTACGAGCGAGCGGGTGTTCTCGAAAGCACCGCGCAGCACCTCGCCGATGCGCTGCAGAGCCGGCAGGTGCGGCGAATTCTCCCGCTGCAACTGCGCTTCGAGCGCCTTGATCAGCAGGCCGAGTCCGGTCAGATCCTGTCCGAGCCCGTCGTGCAGATCCGTGCCGACGCGGCCCTGTTCGCGCTCGGCAATCTGCAGCAATTCGCGTTCCAGCAAGCGCCTGTCGGTGACGTCGCGGCTCACCACCAACAAACCGGTGACGGCGGCGCTCACCGGATCGGTCAGGGTCAGTTTGCTCAGCACGCGCCAACGATGCGCGCCCCGCGGATCACGCCAGCTGATCTCGCGATCGACGATCGCCCGCTGCTCGGCCATCAAGCGCCACTCTTCTGGCGGGTCGCAATGCGTGCCGAGTTGATCCATGAATTCGCCGAGTGGCATGCCCTGGACTTCGGACGAGCTGCGCCCAAAGACGTGCAATGCCGCCTGGTTCGCGACCGTGATGCGGCCCTCGCGGTCGATGGCGTAGATCAGTTCGGGGAGCACATCGATGATACGCCTGAAGATCACGCACTTCTGGGTAAGCTCCGCCTGAGTTTCGGCAAGCGCGCGCCGGTTGTCGGCTTCCGCAACCGCACGCTGCACGGCCGGCGACAGCCGGGCCAGCCGGTCCTTGAGTACGTAGTCGCTCGCCCCGAGCGCGAGCATTTCGATCGCGAGTTCCTCCCCGAGCGTGTCGGACAGGACGATGAACGGTGTTTCGGGACAGAGGCGTCGGGCGATTTGCAGCGCTTCGGGGCCGTCGAAGCCCGACAGCCGGTGGTTGGCAAGAATCACGTCCGGCGCCCCGGCGCGCAGAGCCGCGAGATAGCCTGCGCGATCGTCGACGACACGCCATTCCTCGCTCGCCCCCTGGCGCCGCAACGCGTGTTGCGCAAGCTGCACGTCGCCGGGAACATCCTCGAGATAGAGGATTTTCAAGGGCCGCGGTACCGCATCAACGCCCATTGCCCGGTTCTTTTTCAAAGCTCAGCCGTCCCCGCAGCAGCCACGATGAAGGCAACGGCACCTTATCATGAGGCCGCGCGCCGCGTAACATACGCGGCCTCATGCCGATCGTTCGTCTCGACAAGGTTTCGCTCAGCTTCGGCGCGAGACCCCTGCTGGATCGCGTCGATCTGCAAGTGCGCCGCGCCGAGCGCGTCTGCATCATGGGTCGCAACGGGGAGGGCAAATCCTCGCTGCTTCGGCTGCTGCGCCGCGAGATCGTTGCGGACAGCGGTGAGGTCTGGATACGGCCGGGAGCGCGGGTCGCGGCGCTCGACCAAGAGGTCGCGGTGCCCTGTGATCTCACGGTGCAGAGCCTCGTGCGCGAAGGTGCCGGATTCGCACAGACCTGGGAGAACGAGCTGCGGGCCGATGTGGTGATGTCGCGCCTCGGTCTAGATCCGTCGGCACAGATTAGCGACTTGTCCGGCGGCTGGCGCCGGCGCGCGATGCTTGGCCGGGCGCTTGCCGGCGAGCCCGACATCCTGCTGCTCGACGAGCCGACCAACCATCTGGATATCGACGCGATCGACTGGCTCGAGCGCTTCATGCTCGAGTTTGCCGGCGCACTCATTTTCGTCAGCCACGATCGGCTCTTTTCGCGCCGCGTCGCAACGCGTTTCGTCGATCTGGATCGAGGCCGTTTGACGACCTGGTCCGGTGGTTACGAGGACTATGTCGCGCAGAAAAGCGCGGCGCTCGAGGCCGAGGCCCGACAAGCGGCGCTGTTCGACAAGAAGCTTGCGCAGGAGGAGTCCTGGATACGCCAGGGTGTCGAGGCGCGCCGTACACGCAACGAGGGCAGGGTGCGCGCGCTGCAGGAATTACGCCGACAGCGGCTCGCGAGGCGTGCACCGGGCGGCCGGATCGAGGCCAGCGTCCAGGAGGCGGCGCCCTCCGGCAAGCTCGTATTCGAGGCGTTGGACGTCGCGCATGCGATGGGCGGGAAGTCCTTGATCGAAGGTTTCTCCGTGCGGGTGATGCGCGGTGATCGTATCGGCATCATCGGGCCGAACGGCTGCGGCAAGACGACCCTGATCAAATTGCTGGTCGGCGAACTCGAGCCGGACCGTGGCAGCATCCGCCGCGGCACGGGATTGCAAACGGCCTATTTCGACCAGCAGCGCGACCGGCTCGACCCGGCGGCCTCGGTCATGGACAGCGTCACCGAAGGTGGCGGGGAAACGGTCACGATTGGCGGCCGCAGTCGTCACGTTGCCGGCTACTTGCGCGACTTCCTGTTTCCCCCTGAGCGTTTGCGCGCGCCGGTGGCGAGCCTGTCGGGTGGCGAACGTAACCGCCTGCTGCTCGCCCGCCTGTTCGCGAGGCCGAGCAACTTGCTGATCATGGACGAGCCAACCAACGACCTGGACGCGCAGAGCCTCGTCTTGCTCGAGGAACTGGTCGCCGATTATGCCGGTACGCTGGTGCTCGTCAGCCACGACCGGACGTTCCTCGATAATGTCGTCAGCGGCACGCTCGTCTTCGAGGGCGATGCCCGTGTCAACGAGTATGTCGGCGGCTACAGCGATTGGATCCGTCAACGGGCGCCGCCGGTGCAAAAATCCGCGCCGCGCGCGCCTACCGTATCGATGCCGCGCGCGGGCCCCGCCGAGCCTCCCCCCAGACGCCTGTCCTACAACGAACGGCGCGAACTCGAGGCGTTGCCTCGCCAGATCGAGATGCTCGAGCAAGAACAAGCGCAACTGCGAGCCGCCAGCGCCGATCCGACGCTGTTCCGCGACGACCCGGCGCAGGCGCGGGTCACGCTGCGGCGATTGCAGGAAATCGACGCAGCGCTCGCGACAGCCTTCGGTCGCTGGGAGGCGCTCGAGCTGTCGCGTCCGCTCTAGCGGCGCGTGCGCCCGCGGCCGAGCAGGTCGCCGGGGCCGGCGAGCGAAGAGCCGCTCGAGTCCGGAATTACCAACGAAGAGGCCTGTTCCCGGCGCATCTCCTGCAACTCGCGCATGGTCTGCTGGATCGCGACCTCGGCGGCGGCTCCGAATCCGGCCACTGCTTCCTGCAGGCTCGCGGCGTCGAGTTCGAAACTTAACGGCAGCGCACCCATCGGCGTCATAACCTGGGCCTGGCCGCTGTAGAGGACCGGACGGGCCGGATCTTCGCTGCCGTCGGCGTGCACCGGGGTCAGTTTGCGGATGGTGCCGAGTTTGCGGTCGGTGAACATTTCCTCGCGGTACATTTGCGCGGAATCCATCTCGATCGGTCGGCTCGGGTCGGCGGAACTCATGACTTTCAGCATCCTTTTATGGGCGATGTCCACGACTTTCGATGCGATGCGCCCGTTCACGGCACGGCGCCGTCGGCGCTGATACGATAGGCGGATCGTACGGCATTTTGGTGGGTCCTTTCGGTTTGCACAACGGGTCTTCGAAATCACCGCGTACCACGCATCCGGTTCCCGCCTGGACTACGATGCTCGGCATCGTGCTGTTTGCCCTGGCCTTGTGGTGGTTGCACCACGTGCTCGGGCAATACCGCTGGCAGGATATCCTGTTGCGCTTGCGCGCGATTCGCGCCACGGCCCTGGTCATGGCGGCTTTGCTGGCGGTCGCGGGCTATGCCTGGCTCACGCTGTACGAATTGCTGGGTGTGCGCTTCGCCGGGGCGAGGATGCCCTACTTCAAGATTGCGCTGATCTCCTTCATGGCGTACGCCGTGGGGCACAACGTCGGCTTGAATGCCGTGAGCGGCGGCGCGATTCGGTTCAGGGCCTACTCCGGCCAGGGTCTGAAGCCGAAACAGATCGCGACCGTGGTCGCTTTCGGGTCGATCACGTTCGCCCTGGGCTCGGCGTTTTTGCTCGGTTTGTCGTTGCTTGCCAACGGCGAGACGTCGGGCTTGCTGTTGCACCTGAATCCGACCCTGGTCGTCGTCAGCGGCACCCTGCTGCTGGCCGCGGTGCTGGCGTATTTCGTGCTCGCGTTCATGCGGCGCGAATCCTTGCGCATCGGTCCGTTCGTCGTGCCGGTCCTCAAGCCGCACGTGGCCTTCGCGCAGATCGGTGTCGCGTGCGCGGATCTGCTGTGCACCGCGGCGGCGCTGTACGTGCTGCTGCCGCAGGATGCCTCGATCGGCTTCACGGCCTTCGCCGGCTTGTACCTGATCGCGATCACGGCCGGGGTCGTCAGCAGCGTCCCCGGTGGCGTCGGTGTATTCGAGTCGGTGCTGTTCCTGTTGCTGCCCGCCGTGCCGCCGGACCGCCTGCTCGGGTCGCTGCTTGCCTATCGGGCGATCTACTACATCGTTCCGTTCACAGTGGCGCTCGTGATGCTCGGCGTGCATGAGGTCTGGGTTCATCGAGGCACGATGCAGCGCATGCTGCGACCGGCCATGCCATTGATTTCGGCTCCGGATGAACACGACCTCGACCAGGTTGTGCGGATCGTGCGTACGAGCGGCGACACGACCGCGAACCTCGCCTTGCTCGGCGACCAGAACCTGCTGTTCAACGACGAGGGCAGCGCCTTCATCATGTACCAGGCCCGCAGCGGCAGTTGGATTGCGATGGGTGATCCGGTCGGCCCGGCGTCGGCGCGCCAGACGCTCGCGCGGCAATTCGTGGAGCGATCCGAGGACATGGCCGCCGCCGCCGCTTTCTATCTGGTGACCGAGGATGATCTCGCGATCTATGAGGACCTGGGTCTGCGACCGAGTTTGATCGCCGAGGAGGCCTTGGTCGATCTGGCCGAATTCTCCCTCGAAGGTGCAGCGCGTGAACCTCTGCGCCGATCGCATGGGCGGGCGGTGCGCGGCGGGGTGCAATTCCAGGTGGTGCCGAGCGCGGAAGTTGTCGCGATGTTGCCGCGGCTGCGTGCGGTTACGGACACCTGGTTCGCCGATGAAAGCGGCGGACAGAGCCTGTCACCAGGTTATTTCGATGCAAGCTACTTGCGACGCGTCGATTGCGCAGTGGTGGAGCGTGACGGCGCCATCCTCGCCTTCGCGAACCTGTGGTGCGCCGGTGATCGCGAGGAGCTTTCGATCGACCTGCTGCGTTTCAGCGAGTCGGCACCGGAGGCGGCGATCGACCTGCTGCTGATCGAGAGCATGTTGTGGGGAAAGGCCCGGGGATTTCGCCGCTTCAATCTCGGAATGGCGTGTATTGAAGGACTCGCGGATCATCGGCTGGCGCCCGGCTGGCACAAACTCGGGCGCTTGCTGCAACGCCACGGTGGGGACACGCAGCAATTCGAGGCGCTGCGCGAGTTCAAGGAGAAATTTGGGCCGCGTTGGCGACGGCGCTACCAGGCGGCAGCAACGGAGGATCGATGGTGAAACTTGCGAATTATTGGGTCGTTGTGGCTGCGACCCTTCTGGCACCCTGGGCGCAGGGCTGCGGTCGCGGTGCGCCGCTCGCGGATTTGCCGCTGACCGTGGTGGCGGCGGCGCCGGGCACTCACAGCCCGTGGTTCGGCATCTTCTTGTCCGGCGGCGGTGGCTGGCGGGGCATCGATCGGCGTATCGGTCACTCACTCGCCGCCCGGGGAATTCCCGTGGTCGGGTGGAATTCGCTGAAGTACTTTTGGAGTCCGCGTACGCCGGAAGGCGCGTCACTTGATTTGAGCCGGGTGATACGGCATTACTCGCGACTGTGGGGCAAATCGCGGGTCGTGCTGATCGGCTATTCGCAGGGGGCCGACACGCTGCCGTTCATGGTCAACCGTCTGCCCGCCTCGATACACGGGCTGGTCGGTTTGACCGCATTGATCGGCTTCGGCGACCGCGCGGCTTTCGAATTCCGCCTTGCGAGCTTGCTGAGCGTCCGTCGGGATGTCCTGCCGACGGCGCCGGAACTCGACCATTGGCGCGGTTCGCCTTATTTGTGCCTCTATGGTCGCAAGGACCACGAAGCCTCATGCGCAGATCTCAAAGGTCCCTGGCTTACCTCGATCGAGATGCCCGGTGGGCATCATTTCGACGGCCACTACCAGGCGATCGCCGACCGCATCCTGGCGCATCTGCCGGCCCCGCCCTGAGGCTTCATCTCACTTCGTGTTCGATCCGCTGCACCGCTTCGCGCAGCTTCGGCACGAATTGCTCGACCGCGTTCGGCAGCGTGACCGCGGTCGCGGCGAAGCGCACGGTGAGTGCCGCGCGTACCTGGCCCTTGATGCGCACCGGCAACGCGATGCTCAATTCGTCGGCGACACGTCGTGCCCGCTGATAGAGGCCGAATCCCCGGTCACGGGTTTCGGCAAGCACACGCTCCATCTCCAGCCGGTTACGTGCAATACGATCGTCCGGGAGCACCGAGCGCCCGAGCTCTTCGAGCAGTCCTTCGCGCTCTGCCGCCGTGCAATAGGCCAGGTAGGCGCGACCCGCCGCCGAGGCGAGCATCGGCAGCCGCGTTCCTGCGCCGTGCCGTTCGAGCGCGAGCGGACTCTGGTGGTCGGTCGCTTCGCGCACGAGCATCGACGTTGCCGCCGGCGTCAGGATCGCGATCGGCCAGACGATGCGGCCACCGAGCGCCTCCATGATCGGCCGCGCGACATGCGTGAGCATCGCCTCGTCATCGAACCCGTTGGACAGGCAATGCACCATCACGGTCGGGCGATAGCAGTCGTCGTGAGGGTCGCGTTCAACGTACCCGGCCAAGCGCAGCGTTTCGAGGATGCGGAAGGTCGTCGTTCGCGGCAGACGCTGTGCCGACGCAAGCGTATTGATCGTCGCGCGTTGCAAGCGGTTCAACTCAGCCAGTACCTGCAGGCCGCGACTCAGGGCGCGGATCGGGCGCATCGACTCACGGGCAGTAAGATCGACGCTCAGCGGGGACGGGTTGACGAGCATGTCCATGATCGCCTCTCCTCAGCCTCAAATATGTATAAGAAATGTATAGGCTGAGATTATACAACCATTTCACAATTTAGCCAGGGGGGCGCTTTTTTCCAGACTCGGTGACGACGGCGAGGGCACGCAGGGCGCGCTCGCGCGCTTGTCCGTGATCGACGATCGGCGCGGGGTAATCCGCGTCGATCTTAAGGCCTGCGGCTTGCCGCACCGCAGCAGGCGCGCGCCACGGTTCGTGTATCCATTCGCTCGGCATGCGCTCGAGTTCGGGCAAGAACCGCCGTATGTAGGCGCCATCGGGATCGAATTTCCGGCCCTGAGTGCTTGGATTGAAAATGCGAAAGTACGGCGCTGCATCGGCGCCGCAACCGGCGACCCACTGCCAGCCGAGCGTATTCGCGGCAAGATCGGCGTCAACCAGCGTGTCCCAGAACCAGGCGGCGCCATCCTGCCAGGGCTGCAGCAGATCCTTGATCAGAAACGAGGCGGTGATCATGCGCACCCGGTTGTGCATCCAACCGGTTTTCCATAATTCGCGCATGCCGGCATCGACGATGGGATAGCCGGTGCGCCCGCGTTGCCAGGCGCGCAGCTCATCGGCACTGCGCCGCCACGGAAAGGCCTCGAAGCGTTCGCGCAACGGCTCGTGCGCCGTCCGCGGGAAGTGATGCAAGAGATGATGGCCGAACTCACGCCAACCGAGCTCGGCCAGGAATTGCGAATCGCGCCAGGCAGCGCCGAGGTGCGGTGCGCGGGCGTGGTCCTGGGTGGCATGCCAGATTTGCCGGGGCCCGATTTCGCCGAAATGCAGATGTGGCGAGAGTCTTGACGTGCCCGTCCGATCGGGCCGGTTGCGCTGTTGCGCATACGCTTCGAATGCCTCGCCGAGGAAGGTGTCGAGTTGGGCGGTGGCGGCGCGCTCGCCCGGCGACCACTCGGCACGCATGCTCGCCGCCCAGTCGATGCGCGGTGGCAGTTCGAGCTGTGAGATTTGCAGGGATGGCGGCCATTTCGCCGGCGCCGGCAACAGCGCGGGCGCAGGCTGCGGCTCGGGCGGATCGGGAAGCGCCAGACAGTGTCGCCAGAAGGCGGTGAACACCTGAAAGGGTTTGCCGGCTTGGTTGGCGATTTCCCAGGGTTCGCGCAGCAGCGAGGCATTGAAGCTCTCGGCGCCGATACCCGAGCCACGCAGTGTCGCCTTGATGAGGCGGTCGCGGGCGACGGTCGCCGGTTCGTAGAGCCGATTCCAGAGGATCCGCGTTGCGCCTGTGTCGCGGGCGATGGCGAGCAATTCGCTCAGCGAATCCTGCGCGTGGCGCACGATCAGACGGGAGCCGAGGCGGCGAAGATCCTGGTCGAGCGCCCCGAGGCTCTGATGCAACCACCAACGGCTCGCCGCGCCGGGCCGCCAGGGAGCGTCTTCCTCGGGGGCGAAAATATACAATGGGATCACCGCACCGTCGCGCGCCGCCGCCGCGAGCGCAGGGTTGTCGGCGATCCGCAGGTCGCGGCGAAACCAGACCAAGGTCGTCATTGCCGACAGCGTGGGCGAGCGCTTGCGCGGATGCAAGCCTCTCGCGCCGCAAGCCGCTCGTCCCGCAGAAGGGGTCGCATTCGGCTACAATTCGCGCACTTTTCGCCCCGTTCACCAGGGACCCGCAGCGCATGACCCTCGAAAGAGCTCCGAATTGCAAGACCGCACCGATCGATGCCGACGTCGTGATCGTCGGCGCAGGCCCGGTCGGCTTGTTCCAAATCTTCGAGCTTGGACTGCTCGGGATTCAGGCACACATCGTCGATTCCCTCGCACACGTCGGCGGTCAATGTACGGAGCTGTATCCGGAAAAGCCGATCTACGACATTCCGGCCATTCCGGTTTGTGGCGCACAGGAACTCATCGACCGGCTGCTGCAACAGATCAAGCCCTTCAATGCGACTTTCCACCTCGGTGAGGAAGTCTCGGGCCTCGAGCGCGAACCCGACGGCCGATTCCTGGTGCGGACGGCGGCCGGAACGGCGTTGCTGGCGCGTGCCGTCGTGATCGCCGGCGGCGTCGGTTCCTTCCAACCGCGAAGGATCTCGGTGCCCGGCATCGAGGCGCTGGAGGGTGAGAGCGTGCACTACCGGGTCAAGTCGGCCGCCGACTTCCACGGCAAGGATCTGGTGATCTGCGGTGGTGGCGACTCGGCGCTCGACTGGTGCGTGGCGCTGTGCGACAAGGCCCGCCGGCTCACGCTGGTGCACCGGCGCGCGGAGTTTCGGGCTGCGCCGGCGACGGTCGCCAAGATGCGCGAGTTGGTGGCGGCCGGGCGCATGCAATTGCTCGAGGGCAACGTGGTCGCGCAGCGCAGCACCGGTGCGCGGCTCGAGGCGGTGGATGTGCAGGGTCACGATGAAAATCGCGTGACGGTCCCGGCCGACCGGCTGCTGGTGTTTTTCGGCCTGCACCCGAAACTCGGACCGATCGCGGAGTGGGGACTTGCCCTCGAGAAGAAAGCGCTGACGGTCGATACCGAGAAATTCCAGACCAGCGTCGCCGGCATCTTTGCGGTCGGCGACATCAATACCTATCCCGGAAAGAAGAAACTCATCCTGAGCGGCTTCCACGAGGCGGCGCTTGCCGCTTTCGCGATCCAACACCACCTGCATCCGGACAAGCGCCAGTTCCTGCAGTACACGACGACCAGCCCCATCATGCAGAAGCGTCTCGGCCTCGACGGGCCGGAGTCGGCGTGAGCGCCCGATGAACCGCCTGCTCGAGGATCTTCTGAAGGTCATGACGCTCGAGCGGCTCGAACTCGACCTTTTCCGCGGCGAGAGCCGGGACATCGGCAGTGCGCAGGTATTCGGCGGACAGGTGCTCGGCCAGGCGCTCGTCGCGGCGACGGCGACCGTCGACGGCCCCCGCATCGTGCATTCCTTGCACGCGTACTTCCTGCGCCGTGGCGACTTCGATGCGCCGATCGTCTACGAGGTCGACCGGGCGCGCGACGGCAACCACTTCGCGACGCGCCGGGTGGTCGCCATCCAGCACGGCGAGCAGATCTTCAACCTCTCGGCCTCCTTTCAATCGCCGGAGAGCGGCTTCGATCATCAGCGCCCGATGCCCGATGTCGCCGCGCCGGAGACGCTGCCGGACGCCGAACACCACTACCGTGCGGTGTTGGCACAATTGCCGGGGCGAGTGCGCCGGATGCTGCAGATCCAGCGCCCCTTCCAGTTCCGCCTCGTCGAAGCGCCCGATATCTTGAATCCGGTGCGAGGACCGGCTCTGCGTCATATTTGGTTTCGTGCGGTGGACCGGCTGCCGGACGACGAGGCCTTGCACCGCAGCCTGCTCGCCTACGTCTCCGACTACAACCTGCTGGAAACCGCGATCTTGCCGCATGGGGTGCCGTTCGGCTCGGACCGGCTGGTGATGGCGAGCATCGATCATGCGATGTGGTTCCACCGCCCCGTGCGTGTCGATGAGTGGCTGCTGTACGCGACCGACAGCCCGAGCGCATCCGGCGCGCGCGGCTTCGCGCGCGGCAGCATATTCTCGACCGATGGCCGCCTGGTCGCGAGCACCTGCCAGGAAGGGCTGATCAGGCCGATCGTCAAATGATGCGGGCCGTGTTGATCATCGTGCTGGTCCTCGCCGCGCTGGTCGGCGGTCTGCTCGCGCTGCGCAACAGTGCGCGCGCCGGCATGCCGAGCGAGGAAGTGATCGAGCGGGCGAGGCAGCGCGAGCGCGAATTACGCGCCGGCGAGGGGCAGGACGAGGAACCGAAATCCTAGCGGCCGGCCGCTTGCGCCTGTTCGGACTCCCACACCTCGCGCGGCAAGGTGTACAGATGGCAATCCCACCAGCGATTCTTGGCGCGCCGGTGCTTGCGGAACACCGCCTCCCAGCGCATGCCGGCCTTCTCCAGGACGCGGATCGAGGCGCTGTTGTTCACGTCCACGGTCGAGATCACGCGATCGGCGCGTAGCTCGCGGAAAGCCGCCGCGGCGAGCGTATGGGCGATCTCGGTCGCATAGCCCTGTCCCCAGTGCGCCGAGCCGAGCATGTAGCCCAAGTCGTAGACCCCGCGTTCGATCATCGACAGGTCGCAGGCGCCGATCAAACACCCCGAGCCGAGTTCCTGGACCGCGAGTTCGAAGCGCGTTCGCGGCCGCTCGACCTGAGACTCGAGCAGCGCGTCGAGGTATTCCGCCGTGGACTGCGCATCCCGGGGGCCGAAGAACAGATAACGCGTCACGCGCGGGTCGCACGAATAGGCGACGATCCCGTCGAGGTCGGCGCGTGTGAAATCCCGCAGCTCGAGCCGTGCGCTGCGCAGCGGAAGCGTCAGGGTGCGCATCGGGGCATCCGCGGCAGCCGGTTCATGCCAGCACCTTGCCGGGGTTGAGTATGCCCTTTGGATCGAGCAGACGTTTCAAGCCGTGCATCAGCGCGAGTTCGACCGGATCGGCGCGGCGGGCGAGTTCCGCCGCCTTGAGCCGGCCGATACCATGCTCGGCGCTGAAGGAGCCACCGAGGCTTGCAACCAGGTCGAACATCGCCGCTTGCAGCGGGGCCTGGCGGGCGAGGAAGGCGGCGCGCGCGACTCCCGGTCGTTCACTCACGTTGAAGTGCAGGTTGCCGTCGCCGACGTGGCCATAAGCGATCGTCTCGCCCTCCGGGGCGAGACGATCGACCAGTGCCGTGCCGAGTTCGATCAGCCGTGGAACGAGCGAGACCGGCACCGACAGATCGTGCTTGAGGCTCGCGCCGCTGCGGGTTTGTGCCTCGGGCACCGACTCTCGCAACTTCCAGAACGCCCGTGTCTGCGCGAGCGAGGTGGCTAGCAGCGCGCTCGTGACCGGGCCGGGTGCAGCGGCTGCGCCGAGGGTCTCGGCGAGCCTCGGCGACGCGTCGGCACCGGGTCCGGGCGCGCCGATCTCGACGAGCACGAACCAGGGAGCATCCTCGGACAACGGGTTTGCCACCCCGTCCACATGGCGCACCGTCAGTTCGACCGCCCGCCGCGGCAGGAGCTCGAAACTCGACACCTCCTCGCCGAATGCGTCGCGCAGCCGCGCGAGCAGTTCGAGCGCGCCGGCCGGCGAGTTCACGCCGACCAGCGCGGTGGCCGATGCGGCCGGCAGCGGATGCAGCTTCAAGACCGCGGCGGTGATCACGCCGAGAGTCCCCTCAGCGCCGATGAACAGTGACTTCACGTCGTAACCGGTATTGTCCTTGCGCAGTTTTTGCAGCGCCGACAGCACCCGGCCGTCGGCGAGCACCACTTCGAGGCCGAGCGTCAGCTCGCGCATCATTCCATAGCGAAGCACGGCCGTGCCGCCGGCGTTGGTCGACAGATTGCCGCCGATCTGTGCGCTGCCTTCGGAGCCGAGGGATAGCGGGAACAAACGCTGTGCGGTGTGTGCCGCTTCCTGCGCCGCGGCGAGCGTGCAGCCGGCCTCGACCGTCATCGAATAGTTTGCGGCGTCGACTTCGCGGATACGATTCAGGCGACGCATCGCGATGACGATCT
>JABEVI010000153.1 GCA_013044085.1 Steroidobacteraceae bacterium | reverse complement strand
CGGCGGCGATCGCCGCCGCACAGGAGTCGGTGCGCCGCCAGGGCGAGAAGAAATAGCCCATACGCTCAGGTATCGGCCGCAATCGTCACTTTCAGGCCGTCGAGCGCCTCGGTGAAATCGACCTGGCATGACAGCCGGGACGTGGCCGGCTGATAATCGGGCAGCTCGTTCAACAGGTCCTGCTCGTCGCTCTGCTTCTTCGGCACGCGAGCAACCCAGGCCTCATCGATGAACACGTGGCACGTCGCGCACGAACAAAGCCCGCCACAGATCGCTGCGACTCCGTAGTCCAGTTCCCGCAGGATCTCCATCAGTTTCATTCCCGGCTTCGCATCGATCGCGTGCTCCTTACCGTCACGGTCCACCACCGTCATCCGCGCCATTCTGTGCTCCGTTGTAGTGTCGGCAGGCGCGGCCATGCCGCACCCGGGCCGCTAGTTTAGCAGGCGCGATGCGATCTGCTGCGCCCGGCTGCGCGCCGCGCCATCGGCGGCGCCGGCACCCTCGCGCAGGTACACCTCTGCCCACAGTAGACAAACATAGTCGTACAGCCAGGCGAGCACGCCAAATCGCGCCCACTCCTCCGCCGTGGGCGTACGCCCGAGGTAACGATGCAAAAGATTCAGGCGCTGCGGGGCGGAAAAGTCATTCGTGCAGCTCCAGCCGACCGGATCCCAGTAAGGATCCGCCACATGCGCGTACTCCCAGTCGAGCGCGACCAGACCGGATTCGGTCTCGACAATGTTCAGCGCATGCAGATCGCTGTGGCACAGCGCGGGTGCCACCGCCCCGAAATCGGCCAAACGCTCCAACCGGTGGCCCGCGGCGCCTCGCAGCGCCGCCGGCTCTGCGGCGACGATCGGCGGTGCATCGCCGATCATCCGCTCGTAATGGGCGATCCACTGGGCCGGCGAAAGCGCGCGCGAGGGCTGCGGCGGCGCCAGAGCATGTATCGCGCGCAGCAGTGCGGTGATCGCCTCGATCCGCGCAGGTTGTGTGGCACTGCCGATCTCCCAGACACGGCCCTGTACCCAGCGGGAAACGAGGATGCCTGCAGCCGGATCGGAGCGCACGACCGGCGGTCCGACACCCGCCCCACCGGCCAACTCGCGCACGGCGTGCTCCCAGTGCGCATCGAAACCGCTGGCGCGCGCAGCCGGATCCGCGACCCTCAGGGAATAGCTCCTTCCGTCCCGGTCGACCCGATAGGTCTCGCTCGCCAGGCCGCTGCCGATGCGCAGCAAGTGCACCGGCCCCCTGCCCGGCACGTGCAGCAGTGCGAGCCGCCTCGCCTCATCCTCACCCATGCTGCGCTGCCGGCAGGCTGCGCCGCCATTCGCGGATGCCAAAGCCGATCATGATCAGGTAGACGCCGAACAACAGCATGGTGGGATACAGTTCGCGCCGGAAATAGACGAACAGCGCGACGGAGTCGATTACGAGCCACCAGTGCCAGTTCTCGTAGACCTTGACGGCGACGAGGTAGGTCGCGAACGCGCTCGACCAGGTCACCATCGAATCGACGAACGGCCATGCGGCCGGCGTGTACCGGCGCAGGAAATAGGCGCTGCACAGTGAACACACGACCACGCCGGCGAGACCGAGCGCATGCCGGCCGAGCGGCCAGCGTTGCACGCCGCGTCCCGCCTCGCTCGATCGGCGCGACCATTGCCACCAGCCGTAAACGGCGATCGCGGCGTAGAAACCGTTGAGAACCGATTCCATGTAGAGCCGTGCGCGGAACATCACCACGATGTACAGGCAGGAACTCACGAAGGCCGCGATCCAGCAACTCCGCCACTGCCAGATCGCGAACAACAGGTACACGATCGCGAGCACCGCACCGCTGATCTCGATCCAGCTCGCGGTGCGCCAGGCACTCGCCAGCTGATCGGCGAGCAGATGGATCACGTCGCGGGCGCGGGCGCGGCGATACCCGGCAGCACTTTCATCACGAACACGAGCTGCGGGGAATCGACCGCGGCACGCGCGAACTCCTCGGCGAGTACGGCCATGATCCGGGAAAGATCCCCCCAGATCTGGGTGCTCAGGGCATTCGTCTGCACCAAGAACTCGCCGCGCCGGTTCAGGCGCTCTATGAAGGCGAGAATGTGCTCGACATAAGCTTCGCCGAGCGGATACATGCTGATTTCTACGGCTGCGCGCATCTGGATTCACCTCTCCCTACGCCGGCATTAACCGGATCAGGTTCAACGGGTTCGCGGGAGAGGATCGATGATCCGATGCTCCCGCATCTCAGGCCTCAACGGGCCACCCCAAGGCAGGCTTCAGTGTAGCGGCGCCGACGCGCACATGCAAAACTGACACCTCGATCGCTCACCGGGGAGTCGGAAATTGCGCATTTTCCAAGTCGATGCATTCACACGCCACCCCTTCACCGGCAATCCGGCGATCGTCGTGCTCGATGCGCAGACGCTCGCCGATGCGGCGCTGCGCAGCATCGTGCGCGAATTCGGGCACGCCGAAGTCGCCTTCGTCCTGCCGGCGACCGAGGCGGGTCACGATCTGAAGATCCGCTTCTTCAACACCCGCAAGGAAATGCCCTTCGTCGGACATGCGAGCATCGCCGCCCACGCGGTGCTCCTCGAGACCGGGCGGCGCGGCTACGGAGTCTGCCGGCAAGAATCGGCGGCCGGCACCATCGAAGTCGAGGCTCATCCCGATCCGGCCGGGCTGGATGCACCCGCGATATTCGAAATCCGGCAATCGACACCGCAGTTGGAGGCGCCGCTGCCGTTGAAAACCAGCCTGCGAGTCGCCGAGGCTCTCGGCCTGCCAGGCGCGAAATTACACGATGAACTGCCCGTGCGCATCGCCCGCAGAGGGGGCACGAGGCTGCTGATCCCGCTTGCCGACAGCCACTCGCTCGATGCACTCGCACCGCAGGCCGATACGCTCATGACGATCGGACGCGAAATCGGTGTCGACGGCTTCTTCGCGTTCGTGTTCCATCAAGGGCCGCAGGCTGCGTCGACCGATTCGCGCATGTTCTGCCCCTCCCTCGGGATCCCCGAAGATCCGGTCAGCGGCAATGCGCACGCGATGCTTGCGGCCTACCTGTTCGAAGCGGGTCTGCTGCCGCGTGGTGGCGGCGGGTTCGTCGGCCGCCAGGGCCGGCAGGTGACGCGTCCCGGCCTGGTGGCCGTGAAACTCGAGGTCGAGGATGCGCGTCTCACCGCGGTTCGCATCGGCGGCACCGCCGTGATCGTGAGCGAAGGAACGCTCCGTCTCTGAGCGCTGGCGTACCGTGCGCTGGCGTACCGTGCGGCGGGACCGGTTGCCCGCCCGCCGCACGGCGCTTGAAGCGAAGTCGACTTAGTTCGCCGAGGCCGGGGCAGCGGCCGCGGCCGGCGACTGCGGCAGTTTCAGCTTGATCGCCGTCGCGAGGCTCTCAACCTTCGACTCGACGTCCTTGGCTGTCGTCACCGCTTCTCGGAGATTGCCCGCGGCGAAGGCCCCCTGGGCCTGCGACCACGTCGTATTGATGTCGCTCAGGCTCTTTTTCGCAGCCGCGAGGTCGATACCATGCGCCATGCGCGGGTTTCTCGCCAACAACTCGATCCGATGCTGGATATCGGTCACGTTGCCCGGCAGTCCGCCCGATAGTGTGGTCCACTTGTCATTGAGCGCCTGCATGACCTCGGCCTTCTTCGCGGCGGCCGCCGCGGCCAGACCATGAGCCGAAGCGAGCACGGCGGGTGCGCCGGTGATCACGGCGACGTAATCCTTGTTCGCGAACGAGGTCTTGAGGGCGGCGACTTTGTCCTGCACGTCCTTCAGTTGATTCGGAACGTACTTGGCGGCCTGGGTGGATGCGGCGGCGACGACCGAGTCGATGCGCGCGATCATTTTCTGCGCGGGCCCCATCTTGCTTGCGCAGGCGGCGAGCACGACGCTGGCGACCGCCAGCAGCGTGAATTGACGAAGACGCAAACCGGTTCGATTGTTCATTTTGATACTCCTCATCGGGTGAAAGCCGCGAAGGTTACCGCGTGGATCCGCCTGTTGCCAGCACATTAGCTGAGTTCCCGACGAGCAATTCCAAGCCATTCGGCCTGGGCGCGGCGGTAATGCGCCGGAGCAAGCCTCGCCCCCTCCAGCAGATCGCTGAATTCGCGGTTCGCCTGCTCGGTGCGGCCGAGCCGCTTCAACAACAAGCCATAACGCAGCCGCGCCTCCGCTCCGGGGTATTCGGGCGCGACCTTCGCGTACTCGCGCAACGCATCCTCGGTCGCGCCGCCGGCCTCGAGCGTGCGTGCGTACAGCAGCTTCGCATCGGGCGAGTGGAACTCCGGGTTGTGCAGATCGAGCCGCTCGAGGCTGGCCCGCGCGCCCTGAAAGTCGCTCTTCGCAAAGCTCGCCCTCGCCAGTTGCAGCAACAAGGTCGGGTCATGTTCGAACACACCGGTCAAGCCACCCTGGCAGGTCTCGATGGCCTGGTCGTAGCGGCCGCGGCGATACAGTTCATCGGCAAGCCGACGCCGCGCATCGACGTTCCCCGACACCTGCACTTCGGTGCGGGCGCGCCGGTAACCCCGGTCCGGATCGAACAGTCGCCAGAGGCCGGAATTCACCCCGCGGGCGCCGCCGCCGGTCATCTCCGGCAGGATCTCGACCGCGATGTAGGCGATCGGTCCAGCCACCGGCAACAGCGCAATCGCCAGGATCCAGAGCGTGTTTCTTCCGGTCCGGAGCACATGCACGATCAAGGCCGCTTGTACCAGCAGCGACAGGACGATCAACGTCACTTCGATCTCTCCGACTTCATGCGATGTTCGGCGCGCCGGGGCATTGTATGCGCGACGACCGCACGCCGCGAGCCGAGGCGCAGGACTCTGCGGACACAGTCCGGCAAGTCCTCCAGGTGGTGGACCGCGGCCACAATCGTCGAACCGGCGCGTGCGAGTTGCTCGAGCCGCTGCTTCACCGCGGCGCGCTGGCGCGAATCGAGACCGGTCAACGGTTCGTCCAGCAGCAGCAAGCTCGGCGCATGCGCAAGCGCCCGGGCAATCAGCGCGCGCCGCAGCTGACCGTAGGAGATCTCACGCGGCCGTCGATTCGCGGCCCCGCCGAGGCCGAACACCCCGAGCCAGCGGCGTGCCGTGGCGAGTTCTTTCGCCGATGAAGGCTCGACCAGACCGATGCTCGCATGCGCGCCGCTCGCCACCAACTGCTTAAGGCGCACGTCCGAGGCGTAATCGGACTGCAGCTCCGGGGAGACGTAACCGATGCGCCGCTTCCACACCTCGATCGCGGTGCCGGCCGGACAATCCAGCCGTTCGATCACGCCGCCGTGTGCCGGCGCCAGATCACCATAAAGCAATTTCAGGAAGCTGGTCTTGCCCGAACCGTTCGCACCGAGAATCGCCCAATGTTCGCCGCGCCGCAGATCCCAGTTCAGCCCCCGCAGCACACAGTGGTAGTTGACGAACAAATCGGCGTTGCGCAGGCGTACCAGGACGGGTGCATCCGGATCAGGCACACCATCGACACCCGGGCCCGCGATCCGCGGCGGCCGCCGGATCGGTCTCTCGGCGGCCTCACGCGCCAGCGCGAGGCGGTGGCGCCGACCGAGCTTGCCGCGGAACGTCAGCCGTCCGGCGTGCAGCTGCAAAAGCTCGGAGGTGCCCGGCGGCAGATCCGCGACTCGATGAGCCGCGGCGACCCAGGCTTGACCGCGTTTGCGGGCCGTCTCGAGCAGCTTTTCGGCCCGCAGCCGGCAATCGCGGTCCAGTCCGTTGTAGAACTCGTCGAGCAACAGCCAGTCCGGTTTGCCCATGAGGGCGCGCGCCAGCAGCGCAAGACGCTTTTGACCGTAGGACAGACTCAGGAATTTGCGCGTACGCAGCCCTTCGATGCCGCAGACGCGCAGCATCTGCGCCACCAAGCGTTGCTCCGCCACCGACGGCAATTCGAGCAGCAGATCGCTGCCGCGCAGGCCGGTCGCGAGCAGATCCTGGACCGACGGGTTCCAGCCGTAGCGGGCGTACTTGTCCTGGAGTTCGGCGCCGAGGTAGGCAATGCGCCGCTTCGCCTCGCGCGGGTCCAAACCCACTCCGTCGATCTCGTGACGCAGCAATTCACGGCCTGTCGGCGTAGGCCACACGTGCAGTGCCAAGATCTTCAACAACTGGGTCTTTCCGGAACCGTTCTCGCCGAGCAACGCGTAACGGTGGCCACCCTCGAAGCGCAGGCTCAGGTCGCACAGGACCTGGCGCCCAGCACGGCGCAGATCGACATGACGAAGTTCGATGGCGAGGCCGCACCCGCGGCGGCGGACGGCGGGTGGCGGACTAGGCGGCATATTGATCACGGTCGGTCGGCTTCCCTCGGCCATGGCGCGCGAACTTTAGCGACCGCACGCGGCTTTGGCGAGCCGGGCCCCGGGCATCCGACGCTCTTGGGCGACGCGGTTGCACGGTGCGCCGAAGCCGCTACACTGACCCGCATGTCCCAGCCGCCAAACGCGCGACGCCTCGGTAACCCGCCTGTCTGGGGCGAATTAGCGCTCCCGGATGCGGACCAATCGCGGCGATTTCTGGCCGAATCACTTTCCCTGTTGCTCGCCGATCTGTTGCGCTCGGTGCTCGCGGATGCCAGCCCCGCCATGCCCGCCGACGAGACGGCGGTCGCGCGTTTCAGCCAGCTCTCCATGCTGCTGGCCGGCGCCGACGCCGGCCGTCCGACCGGGCTCGGCGTCACCCGTGCCGGACTCGCCAAACGCTGCGTAACCTGGATGAAGCTGCTGCTTGCCGACGCGCCGAGCGGTGGTTCAGGCCCCGCGATGCGTGAATTCGTCGATGCGCTGGGGTTGTTCCCCTCGCTGTTCGACAGCGAGC
Organism: Steroidobacteraceae bacterium; assembly: GCA_013044085.1. Taxonomy (GTDB): domain Bacteria; phylum Pseudomonadota; class Gammaproteobacteria; order Steroidobacterales; family Steroidobacteraceae; genus Bog-1198. Next base: position 2,164 of record JABEVI010000153.1, on the reverse strand, counting down.
CCTCGGCCCGCTCCCGGCGTGCGCGGCTCACCTGGTTGCTCACGCACGATCGCCGCCTCGACGCGAGCACGCGCGAAGCTGTCAGCGCTCTGATCCAGGCCTGCGAGCACCTCGGCACGCTCCTCTGGCCGGACGCCGAAACGGCCTGAAGGCGGCTCGCGCAGGTCTCAATACACGACGACGCTGCGGATCGACTCGCCGGAATGCATCAAATCGAAGGCTTTGTTGATGTCCGCAAGCGGCAGCTGGTGGGTGATCAAGTCGTCGATGTTGATCTTGCCGTCCATGTACCAGTCGACGATTTCCGGCAGCTGTGTGCGGCCGCGGACCCCGCCGAACGCGGTGCCCTTCCAGACCCGGCCGGTCACCAATTGGAAGGGACGCGTGCTGATCTCCTTGCCGGCGGCGGCGACGCCGATGATCACCGCCACGCCCCAGCCGCGGTGGCAACATTCGAGCGCCTGGCGCATGAGATCGACATTGCCGACGCACTCAAAGCTGTAATCCGCGCCACCGTCGGTCAACCCGACCAGATGCGCCACCAGATCGGCGCCAACCTCGCGCGGATTGACGAAATGCGTCATGCCGAATTTCTCGGCAAGCGCCTTGCGGCCCGGGTTCAGATCGACGCCGATGATCTTGTTGGCGCCCACCATGCGCGCGCCCTGGATCACGTTCAGGCCGATGCCGCCGAGCCCAAAAACGACGACGTTCGCTCCAGCCTCAACCTTGGCCGTGTGAATCACGGCGCCGATGCCGGTGGTGACACCGCAACCAATGTAGCAAACCTTGTCGAAGGGCGCGTCGGAGCGGATCTTGGCGACGGCAATCTCCGGCATCACCGTGAAATTCGAGAACGTCGAGCAACCCATGTAATGGTGAATCATCTCCTTGCCGATCGAGAACCGGCTCGTGCCGTCCGGCATCAGACCCTTGCCCTGGGTCGCGCGGATCGCCGTGCACAGATTGGTCTTGTGGGAGGTGCAGGACTTGCATTGCCGGCACTCCGGCGTATACAGCGGAATCACATGATCGCCCTTCTTCAGCGAAGTCACGCCCGCACCGACTTCGACGACGACGCCCGCGCCTTCATGGCCCAGAATCGCCGGGAACAAACCCTCCGGGTCCGCGCCCGACCGGGTGAACTCATCGGTATGACAGATGCCCGTGGCCTTGATCTCGATCAACACCTCGCCCGCCTTCGGGCCATCGAGGTCCACCGTGACGATCTCGAGCGGTTTGCCGGCGGCGTACGCGACGGCGGCTTTCGTCTTCATTCGGGCGTATCCTCATTCGAACGGGGGCCCTACCCTAAATCAAGCAAGCCCGGGTTGGAAGACACCGATGCAAATTGAACTGTCCGCGATCGAAGCACGCCTGATCGGTTGTCTGATCGAGAAGGAGATCACGACACCGGACCAATACCCGCTGTCGTTGAATGCGCTGACTCTCGCCTGCAACCAGAAGAGCAACCGCGACCCGGTGCTCGAGTTGAGCGAAGCCGAGGTGCAGTCCGCGGTCGACGCCTTGCTGAAAAAACACTTCGTCAGCGATCGTTCCGCCGGCTACGGTGGGCGGGTCACGAAGTACAAACATCGGTTCTGCAACACCGAATTCGGCCCGCTGAAGTTCTCCGCGCAGGAACTTGGCATCCTCTGCGTGTTGATGTTGCGCGGTTCGCAAACTCCCGGGGAGCTGCGCTCGCGCACCCAGCGCCTGTGCACGTTCGCCGATGCCGCCGAGGTCGAAACGACGCTCGAGGGCCTCGCACATCGCGAAGACGGCCCTTTCGTCGCCCGTCTGGCGCGTCTGCCGGGCGCCCGTGAGGCCCGCTACGCACACCTGTTCAGCGGCGAAAACGCCGCCGAAGCGGCCGCCGGCTCCGCGGCCACGCCCTCGACACCACGGGGAGATGAACTCCTTGCACGAGTCGAGCGACTCGAGCGGCTCGTCGGCGAGTTGCAGGGCGCGGTCGAGGCACTGAAGGCCACGGCCCGCGCCTGAACTAAAACGCCCCGGCGGCCTTGCGGCCGACGGGGCGTCGAGGTTCAGCGAACCGGCGCGCCAGTCAAACTGGCGCGCTCGAACGCCCTTACTTCTTCGGGGGGGTCGCTTTCTTCTTCATCATCATGTGATGAGCGGCCATCTTTTTCTTCATGGCCAT
>JABEVI010000152.1 GCA_013044085.1 Steroidobacteraceae bacterium | reverse complement strand
CGGACAGATGAGTGATCGGTGCGCTGATGTTTGCTTTCGGGACCGTCTGAATATTATCGAAATTTGCAGCGCAGATTTCGGGCAGACCATCTTCGCTCGTAAGGACCACTTCAGTCGGGATGCTGCGGATCGTCGAGGTAATCGGCGCAACGGTGACGCTGTTTAGTACGGGAATCGCCGAATCACGTGTCAGGATAAGCACCGGTCGTCGATTGTTTGGCGCGGGGAAGGTATACCAACAAACGTCTCCGCGTTTCACCGGTTGCCCCAGTCCTGCTGATCGAGCCACGGGGAGAGTTCGTCCGGATGCGGCGGGTGTTCAGCGTAACCAGCGGCGTGACGCGCTTCGAGCTCACCTACACGCTCGCGGCGAAGCTCTGCCTCCAGGGCGTCGCGAATCAACGCGGAGCGCGTCGTCTTGCGCAACCTCGTCAGCTTGTCCACCGCCTTGAGCAAGTGCGGGTCAATCGTCATCTGTATGGTCTTCATAGATAGCTATAATACTGTCTATTTATATCGACATAGTAATCCACAGCACATTCCGGTGCAAGAACTGCATGACAAACCCGGCTTCCAAGTGCACTCAAGTTGCACTTGATGCTGAAACCGCGATGAACGTAGCTTGCGGCGACACGCGGCGACACGTTGATGAGAGGGAAAATGTTGGCTTGTACGTGCGAGTGCGGGCCGCTGACGTACGACCCCACAGGGTTGAAACCGGCGTCGCCTCACGGCGACTGCGAGTTCGAACAAATCGCCGCAGGCGATTTGTGACGCCGGAGCGATCAGCGACGGCGCCCGGAGGGCGAGGGGCCTCCGCCCTTAAGTCAATCCCACCCTCTCCGCCAGAGGTGCTTTGTTCACAAGCGTATGTTTAAACTAGCTTGGCGCGAAACCGGGCGCCATTTTTTTCATGTTTCACGGAGACATCGCTCATGCCTCGCTCTATCTGCGCAGTTGCCTTGGCATTCGGTCTTTTTGCAGCATCGGGATCGGCGCTCGCACACTCCTTACCGACGCACGATATTCCCGGCAGTCACGATAGCCCGATCGTCTCGCGCTTCGCCGGGTCGGTCATCGTGGGTTACCAGAGCGTCGAATTCGACCAACTGGTCCTGCCGCTGGGAGGAGTCGTGCGTGGAAACCTCAGTCGTGTCCTGACGGTGAATGGGGCAATCACCAAGATTGCGTATATCGCGCCATCCGGCAAGTCGGCCCTCGAGGTGTGGCTCAATTATCGCCAGGCGCTCGCCGCTGCTGGCTTCAGGTCGCGCTTCACCTGCAGTGCGAGCGAGCAGGGCCCGCTCTCCGGTCTGTCCAGCTGCGGTGATGTCGGCGAGCTGACGCAGATACTCGTCTCCGAAGACTTGCGTCACGCCATGGCGAGTCCGTATCGATACCGCCGGGAGATGATCGAAACGCTCGACGGCCCAAGTACCGCATATCTCGAAACCGCCCACCGCTCCGGGCCCTCCGGTTCGGTTGATCTGATGCTGCTGATCGCTCATTCACCGGGAAGACCGGTCGGCGTGCTGCTCGAGATCTGCAAGGGCAAGGCGATGCCCACAGGTGAGGTGACTGTTGCGGAGATGAACCAAAGACTGGCGCGAGATGGACACGTCGCGCTGCGTGGCATCCACTTCGCCACCGATAGTGCGCAACTCACCGCTGAGTCGGCCTCAACGCTCGCGCGAATGGTGGCCTTCATGAACGCGAAGCCGACCCTGAAGGTCTACATCGTGGGCAACACGGACGACAACGGGACGTTGGCGCACAACTTGGCGCTTTCCCGGGCCCGGGCTCAGGCGGTCGTCGAGGCCCTCGTGGCGCGGGGCATTCCGGCTGCGCGCATGGCGGCCGAAGGGATCGCTTCGTTCTCGCCGGTGACTAGTAACCACACCGCTATGGGACGTGCCAAGAACCGGCGTGTCGAATTGGTGGAGCAATAAGCACGAGCGCGCAGACGTCGGTGCGTTCAACCGGCCTGCGCGGCGAGTCCAAGCAAGCACGAAATCATCGGGGCGGATGACGGATGAGAACGCAGGTGAGGCGGGGCTGCCGTACGAGCGGCGGTTCCTGGCAGCCGACATCAGCCGAACGCCGCCGGCGCATCATCGTTTCAATGTTCCCGCTGAGCGACCGTCCGCGGCTTGATCCTCGCGATCACCGCTCCGGCCGCGTCCTCAGCGCATTGCACGTCGTACTTGGTCTGTGAATTCAGCCAGAACTCGTGGGACGTGCCAAAGAAGCGCGCGAGCCAGCGCGTTGCTCGACAGCCCGAGCGGGATCATGTGTGTCCCTGACGATCACGCTCCAGCGCCTCGAGCCGGTTACCCGGTGGCGATCCGAGGTCGCGAAGATCCCGAGCGGCATCCAATTGGTCCCATTTACGGCGCGCGACCGCTTCAACATTGACGAACCGCGCTACGCGGTGCCGTTCATGCAGGGCTTTGGTATCGCTGCATTTGAACGACCGGATGGTCACAGGGCTTATTGTATATCGATACTCGATATGGTCGCGAACCCCTTGCATGCCGCCTCGTGAAAATCGGTGGCCGTTTTACGGCGGGTCGGGGACTGACCGCGGGGTTCATCGCGCCGTGGATGAGATCGCGTCGGGGCAGGGCGTCCTGATCGGGAACAGCACCCGTTCGCGATGTCATGCGAGACGAAGCGAGGGGAGTCACACGCGTAGGACCAAGAATTTCCGGGTTTGCGGTCGCATCGTCGTTCCTTACCCGAAAATCCGTAGGCGGCGCCGTCGCCGTGCGATCGGGCGGTCAACGGAGCGCAGCAACCGGTAAGCGAGCACCCGCCGTGCATGACGTGGCCCGGCAGGCTCGCGCCCCGGACCGCAGCGAAGCTCCTCGACGTCGCCGAGTGGCTGACAGGCGCACTTGCTTGGAGGCGAAATTCCCTTACCGGGATTCATCCATCGCTTCGAGGGCGCCAGCGCACCGCTGGACGGATAATCTTCCTAGCCGATCACGCGAAGCGGCTTGACACGCG
>JABEVI010000151.1 GCA_013044085.1 Steroidobacteraceae bacterium | reverse complement strand
GACGGGCGAACGCCAAGACCTTTACCGCGAAGGGATTCGAGGAAGTCTCGACGCCACGGGCGCTCGAACTCGACGAACTACCCGGCATCATCGAGGCATACGCCCACGCGGCCCGCAACGCGCAGTCGGCGGGTTTCGACGGCGTCGAGGTGCACTCGGCGAACGGCTATCTTCTTGAGCAGTTCTTGCGTGACAGCGTCAACGATCGCAACGATGCCTATGGCGGCTCGAAGGAAAATCGCGTGCGCTTGGCGGTCGAGGTGGTGACGGCGGTCGCCGCGCAGATCGGCGCCGGACGCACAGGGTTGCGCATCTCACCGGTGACCCCGGCCAACGACGCGCAACAGGACAGCGACGCGCAAGGACTCTTCAATCACTTCATCGAGCGCCTGGCGCCCCTGAAGCTCGCCTTCATTCACGTAATCGAAGGCGCGACCGGCGGGGCGCGCGACGTGGCTGCGTTCGACTACGAGGCCCTGAGGACGCGTTTCAAGCAGGGCAACCCCGGCGGCGCGTGGATCGTCAACAACGGCTATACCCGCGCGATGGCCCTCGAGGCCGTCGCGGATGGCCGCGCGGACATGGTCGCCTTCGGCAAATCGTTCATCTGCAATCCCGACCTCGTCGAGCGGCTGCGGCGCAACGCCCCGCTGAATGCCCCGAACCCGGCGACGTTCTACGGCGGCGGCGCGGTCGGTTACACCGATTACCCGACGCTCGAGGCCGCCGGCGTCACCGTATCGCAGTGAATTCAAGCCCGCCGCCGGACGTCTGGTCCGCATGGCTGCTTCACCGTCGCCACGCGAACGATCCGCAGTTCGATCGGCGCGTGCGCACGGCGACGGCACGCTATGCGGATCGGGTGCTCGATGCGGCGAGGCTGTCGGCGGGCATGACGCTCGTCGATCTTGGCGCCGGCGACGGCCTGGTGGGGCTGCGGGCGATCGAGCGCACCGCGGGCGCACTGCGGGTGCTGATGACCGACATCTCGTTGCCTCTGCTGGATGCGGCTCGGGCACGCGCGGCGCAGGCCGGCGTGCTCGCGTCCTGCGAGTTCCTGCATTGTGCCGCCGACGCGCTTGCGCCGATTGCGGATGCGACCGCCGACGCCGCGACGGCTCGCGCGACGCTCGCCTACGTCGCCGACAAGGCGGCGGCATTGCGCGAATGTCATCGCATTCTGCGGCCCGGCGGCCGCCTCTCGCTCGCCGAGCCGATCTTCCAGGATGAGGCTCTCGCCGCGAGCGCGCTGCGTAGCGCCGTCGCGGCGCGACCTGCCGACTCCGCCGATGATTTCCTGCCGCTGCTGCACCGTTGGAAGGCCGCACAGTTTCCCGACACCCCAGAACGCATCGCGGCGAACCCGACGGTGAACTTCTCGGAGCGCGACCTGCTGAGTCTCGTTCACGGCGCCGGCTTCAGGGACGTGCACGTCGAATTGCACCTGGACGTGACCTACGGCGCCGTGACCTGCTGGGACGTTTTTCTCGACACCGCACCGCATCCCCTGGCACCGACCTTGCGTGAGATTCTCACCCGCGACTTCACGGGGGATGAAGGCGCGCGCTTCGAGCGCATAATGCGGCCCATCGTCGAGTCGGGAAACGCCGTCACCACCGACCGTATTGCATACGTCAGCGCGACCAAACCTCCCGGGTGACGGCGGGCGGGCGGACGCGGCGCGCGAGGGGAGGTGGAGGTCGTCATGGAACTCGGCATCCGCGGCAAGCGCGCGATCGTTTGCGCCTCGAGTCAGGGTCTCGGCAGAGGCTGCGCATTCGCGCTCGCCGAGGCGGGCGTGTCACTGGTGATCAACGGCCGCGAGCCGGCCCAACTCGATCGAACGGCGGATGAAATCCGGCGAGCGACCGGCGTCGAGGTCATTCCGGTGATCGCCGACATCGCCGACCCGGCCGGGCAGGCCGCGTTGCTCGCCGCCTGCCCACGGCCGGACATTCTCATCAACAACAACGGCGGTCCGCCATTCCGCGACTTCCGTCTGCTTGATCGCACGGCGATGGTCGACGGCCTGACGATGAACATGCTCGCGCCGATAGAACTCATCCAGAAGGTCATCGACGGCATGGCCGCGCGCGGTTTCGGACGGATCGTCAACATCACCTCGATCAGCGTGAAAATGCCGCTGGCGGGCCTCGATCTGTCGAGCGGCGCGCGGGCGGGCTTGACGGCGTTCGTCGCCGGCATCGCGCGCACGGTCGCGGGGCGCAATGTCACGATCAACAACCTGCTTCCCGGGTATTTCGATACGCGCCGCCTGCGCGAGGGTTTTGCGGCATCGGCGCACCGCTCGGGCGAGTCCGAGTCGGCGCTCGCCGCGCGGGAAATGGCCTCGATCCCGGCCGGGCGCTTCGGCAACACCGGAGAATTCGGGCAAACCTGCGCCTTTTTGTGCAGCCTGCACGCAGGCTACATCACCGCCCAGAACATCCTGCTCGACGGCGGTCTGTTTCCGGCCGCGTTCTGAAGCGATCGGCGCCCGCCGTCACCGCGCCGGCGCTCACGCCCCGATCAGCACCGCGCCGTCCACGGCGCGGATATCCGTGTGCCCGCAGAAGGCCATGCTCAGATCCAGTTCGTTGCGGATCAACTCCAGAGACTTCGTCACGCCCGCCTCCCCCAGCGCACCGAGTCCATAGAGAAAGGCCCGGCCGATCAGGGTACCGCGGGCGCCGCGGGCAACGGCCTTCAAGACGTCCTGCCCGCTGCGAATGCCCCCGTCCATCCAAACCTCGATGCGGGATCCAACGGCATCCGCGACCGCCGGCAGCGCCTCGATCGAGGACGGGGCGCCGTCGAGCTGACGACCGCCGTGGTTCGAGACCACCAGCGCGTCGGCGCCGCTGTCAGCGGCCAGGCGCGCGTCGGCGGGGTCCATGATGCCCTTCAAGATAAGCTTCCCGCCCCAGCGGCGCTTGATCCACTCAACGTCGCTCCAACTGAGGCGCGGATCGAATTGCTCGGCGGTCCAGGCGGACAAGGAGTCCATATCATCCACACCGCGGGCATGGCCGACGATATTGCCGAACGTCCGGCGGCGCGTGCCGAGCATCCCCAGGCACCAACGCGGCTTCGTCGCTAGATTCAGCAGATTGCGCAGCGTCGGCCGCGGCGGCGCCGACAGACCGTTCTTCAGATCCTTGTGACGCTGACCGAGTATCTGCAGGTCCAAGGTCAGCATCAGCGCCGAGCAACCGGCGAGTTTCGCCCGGTCGATCAATCGCTCGATGAAATCCCGATCGCGCATCACGTAGAGCTGGAACCAGAACGGGGCGTGCGTCTGCGCGGCGACGTCCTCGATCGAGCAGATGCTCATCGTGGAAAGCGTGAACGGAATGCCGAACTTCTCGGCGGCCCGCGCCGCGAGTATCTCCCCGTCCGCATGCTGCATCCCCGTGAGCCCGGTCGGCGCGATCGCGACCGGCATCGCGACATCCTGGCCGATCATTTGCGTGCGCAGCGAGCGGCGCTCGATGTCGAGCGCCACCCGTTGCCGCAGTTTCAGCCGCTTCAGTTCATTCTCATTCGCCCGGTAAGTGCCTTCCGTCCAGGACCCGGAGTCCACATAGTCATAGAACATCCGCGGCACGCGCCGCCGCGCCAACACGCGCAGATCTTCATTACAAGTGATCACGCTCATCGGTGGTGTTTCCCCGGCCGCTCCGCTACGCTGTCGCGAGGCAATAGTGTAGCGAATCGGCGGAGCGTCCGGCCGCTTCAGGAGGAGTTCTCAATCATGAGTGAAGTCGAATCGATCACCGCCCGCCGCGGCGGCGCGCGCGCCGCCCGCCGCGCAGCCCGCGCCGCGCCGCTGCCCGACAATCTGCGTCCGGTGATGCCGGGCATGACGGGGGGGCGGTACAAGCCGTTGCTGGAAGCCGACGTGGTCAAGATCCATCGGGCCGCCCTCGACGTGCTCGAGCAGATAGGGCTCGCCGACGCCCCGCCTTCGGGAATCGAATACATGACCCGTGCCGGGGCGCAACTGACGCCGCAGGGACGGCTGCTGTTTCCGCGCTCACTCGTCGAAGACACGCTCGCGCGCGCCGGCCGGCATTTCGTGCTGCACGGGCAGGATCCGAAGCACGACCTGGAGCCGTGGGGGTCGCGTGTGTACTTCGGCACCGCCGGAGCGGCGGTGCATATCGTCAATGCGAAAACCGGTGAGTACCGCGATTCGACCACGCAGGATCTTTACAACATCGCCCGCGTCGTCGACACGCTCGATCACCTGCATTTCTACCAACGTTCGGTGGTTTGTCGCGAGCTCGTCGAGCCGCTGGAAATGGACGTCAACACCGCCTACGCCTGCGTCTCCGGCACCACCAAGCACGTCGGCACGAGCTGGGTGCGGCCCGAGCACCTCGAGGCGAGCCTGGAGATGCTCCACCTGATCGCGGGCGGCGAGGAACAGTGGCGCGCACGCCCGTTCGTCAGCCAATCGAACTGCTTCGTCGTGCCGCCGCTGAAGTTCGCCTATGACGCCTGCCTGTGCCTGGAAACCGCGGTCCGGGGCGGCATGCCGGTGCTGTTGCTCTCCGCCGGCCAGGCGGGCGCCACCGCGCCGGCCGCGCTCGCAACCGCCCTGGTCCAAGAAGTGGCCGAGTGCCTCGCCGGACTCGTCTATGTGAACGCGATCAAGCCCGGCGCCCCGGCGATCTTCGGCACCTGGTGCTTCGTGTCGGACCTGCGCACCGGGGCCATGTCCGGCGGCAGCCCCGAACAGGCGCTCCTGTCGGCCGCGAGCGCGCAACTGTCCCACTACTACGACCTCACCGGCGGCACCGCCTCCGGCATGAGCGATGCGAAGCTGCCCGACATCCAATCCGGCTATGAGAAGGCCTACAACCACGCACTCGTCGGCAACGCGGGCGTGAATCTCATCTACGAGTCGGCCGGAATGCTCGCGAGCCTGCTCGGCTTCAGCATGGAAAGCCTGCTCATCGACAACGACATCATCGGCGCCGTGCAACGCACGATCAAGGGCATCGACGTCAGCGACGAGTCGCTGTCGCTCGAAACGATCCGCAAGGTCTGCCTCGAGGGTCCCGGTCATTTCCTCGGCGCCGATCAGACCTTGCAGAGGATGCAAAAAGAGTACGTCTATCCGAGTGTCGGCGATCGCTCGAGCCCGAACGAGTGGGTGGTTCAAGGCCGACCCGGTATCGTCGAACGCGCGGTGCGCAAGCTCGACACGATTCTCGCCGACCACTACCCGACGCACATCCCGGATGCGGTCGACGAGGCGATCCGCGCGCGCCTGCCGATCCGCCTGCCGCGCGAGGCGATGCGCCGCCCCGTCAAGACCTGAGAAAGGCGCTCAGGGCGGCAGCGCTGCGACGGCCGGCCGCCACAGGTGCACGCCGTCGTGCTCGACCACGTCGACTCGCGTGCGAAACGCGAGCGACAGCCAGTCCTCGCGCAACGCCTCGCGCACCGAGCCGTGGCCGACGAGCCCGTGCTCGCCAAGCACGACCAGGCGGTCCGCGGTCAAGGCAAGCGACAGGTCGTGGATCGCGCTCAGCACGGCCACCCCGCAACCATGCGCCTGCAGTCGCAACAGGCGGGCCACGTCCTCCTGATGCGGCGGATCCAGGTGCGTCGTCGGCTCATCGAGCAGCAGCACCGCGGCCTCGACGGCGAGCACACGCGCCAGATGCACCCGCTGGCGTTCGCCGCCGGACAGTGTCGAGACGCGTCGCGCCGCCCAGCGCAGCGATCCGGTCGCACGCATCGCCCGCTCGATGGCTGCGTCGTCATCGACATCGCGGTGCGCGAGCCAGCCGCCGTGTGCGAAGCGGCCGAGTGCAACGACCTCAGCCGCGGTCAAATCCGTTGCCGTCGCGCTCTGCGCAAGCCAGCCGAGACGGCGCGCCCGCTCGCGCCGCGGCCAGGCCCCGAGCCGGCGCCCTTGCAGCCACACCGTTCCGCCGCGGATGGCCTGCAGGCCGGCGAGCGCCCGCAGCAGCGTGGATTTGCCGCTGCCGTTCGGGCCGACGATCGCGGTCCAGCAGCCCGTCTGTATCTCGAGCGACACCCCATCGAGGACGTTGTGCGCCCCGTAACCGACCACCAGTTCGCGACAGGCAAGCGCGACGGGGTTCTCGGAGGGGCTCGTGACCAGCTCAGGCATCGCGGGTTCGCCGCCACAGTAGCAAGGCAAGGTAGGCGCCGCCGATACAGGCGGTGACCGCGCCGACCGGCAATTCGGCCGGATGAATGATCCAGCGACTGACGAGATCCGCCGCCTGCAGCAGCGCCCCGCCGCACAGCGGTGAGGCGATCAGCAGATGCCGATGGTTGACGGTGAGCGTTTCGCGGACCAGGTGCGGCGCAACCAGTCCGACGAAACCGACGATGCCGACCTCGCCGACCGCCGCGGCCGTGGCCAGGCAGACGATGCCGAGCATCGCGAGGCGCAGCACCGGCAAGGACAGCCCCAGGGACCGCGCCGTATCCTCCCCGAGCGTCAGCGCATCGAGGCCGCGCGACAACAGCACCGCGGGAACGATGCAGACCAGGAACACCGCGGCGAGTATCGACGTCGATGACCAGCTCAGGTATCCCGTGCTGCCGAGCAGGAACACCTGCATCGTGCGCCACATCTGCGGTTTGGTGAGCAGCAGCAGCGAGGTGACCGCGCTCAGCAAAAAGCCGACCACGATGCCCGACAGAAGCAGGTTCGAGGTCTGCAGGACACCGCGCGCGAGCGCGACCGTGATCACGATCGCCACACAGGCGCCGACGACGGCCGCGCCAGCCAGCCCCAGTTGCGCCGCCCAGGCAAGCGCGCCGACCGATGCGCCACTCGCATACAGCGCGACCGTCACCCCGAGCGCCGCGCCCGAAGCGGTGCCGAGCAAGTACGGTTCGGCGAGCGGGTTGCGGAACACGCCTTGCGCAATCGCACCGGCCAGCCCCAGCAAGGCGCCGACGAACCACGCGCCGACCGTGCGCGGCAGCCGAATGTCCCAGAGGACGATCGAGGACTGCGCGCCCGGCGCCAGGATCCAACGCAGCGAGGTGTGCATGCTGGTCGTGCCGACCAGCAAGCCGCCAAGCGTGAGCGCAACCGTGATCGCCACACAGATCGTGAGCCACCAGGCGATTCGCGCACGCGCCGCGCCGGGCGGGCGCATCGTACTCACGGTGCCACCCGCGCAAGACAGGCGGCCATCGCACGCAGCCCCTCGGCAACGCGCGGTCCGGGGCGCACGATCGTTTCGCGTACGCGCTCGGAGAACGCGCAGATATGATGTTCGCGCACCGCCTTCATCTGCGCCCAACCCGGCCGTTCGGCCAGTTGCGGCGCCTGCGCGCGCGAGACGAAGATCACATCCGGATTGCGCCGCACGACATATTCGGGGTTCAAGAGCGGAAACGCGCCCAGCTTCGCGGCGACGATGTTGCGCACGCCGAGTTTGGCGAGCAGTCCCCCGATATAGGAGTCCGGTCCGGCGGCGTAGGGCGCCGGATCGACCTCGAAATAGACCGTCGGGGGTGCGCCGCGGCGGGCGGCCCGCGCCGCCACGGCGACCGCGTTCACGGCCTTGCGGATCCGCTCGTTGAGCGCCGCGGCACGCTTTGGCACGCCGAGCAACTCACCGACGATACGGACCGTGCGGGCGATGTCTTCATAGCGGTCCGTTTCGATCGCAAACGAGGTGACGCCGAGTTGCTGCAATCGCTTGCCGACGCGCTGCGAAGTGCTCAGCAACACCAGGTCCGGTTTCAGGGCGACGATGCGCTCGATGTTCACCTCGTCCAGGTCGCCGACCTTCGGCAGGCGCTTGACGCTCGGCGGCCAATCGTCGAAGCGCCCGACCGCGACCAGTCGATCGCAGGCACCCAGGGCACAGACCGTCTCGGTCAAGGACGGCAGCAGCGTGATGATGCGCCGTGGATCGGTCGGTACCGTGACGCTGCGGTTCAGGTCATCGCGCAATACCACCGCGCCCGCCGGAGGCGCGCACAGCGCATGGGCGAGCGCCGCGCACACGAGCGCGGCGAACAGCGGCGAATGTCGCAGACGCTCACACGCCCTCGAAGTGTGGATCATGTCCCAAGAACCCCTGCGCGCACCCGCCGTACGCCCGTTGCAACACGCGTTGCCGCGCACCAGGTCGGTATACGGGCTCGCGAGTGGGACGATCTCCCGGCCGGGTCGCCTTCCCACGCAAACCGCGCAGTGGCATCGAAGACTCGGCTTGGCTCGCTGACCGTTGCGGGGGCAGCGCCGGAATGACCCCGTGGGGGCTTCACCGGCTTCCCGTTTCACCCGTCCGCCTCAATGGCGGACGGACTCCTGGACGCGGCGACAGTCTGCTCCGGAACCGTCCCCCCGGTCAACGCGGCCCCGGCCTCGCCGGCACCGCTCAGGCTAGGGTTCAGTTAAGCCCCGCCGAGCCGAGCGGCAGCGTGCCGAGCAGCGCGGCCGCACCGTTCCAGAGCACCTGGATGCCGATGCAGAACAGCAGGAACGCGGACAGGCGCACGATGATCGTCGTGCCGGTCGCACCGATCATTTCGGCAAGCCGTGCCGAGTGGCGATAGGCCAGATAGATGAGCAGCGTGAGCAACATCACCGCCGCCAGCGTCTCGACGAAAAACAGCAACAAGGGCAGATCGAAGCCGCCCGGCCGGCTCGCGCCCAGCGAGATCGCGACCGAGATCGTTCCGGGCCCGGTGGTCAGCGGCATCGTCAGCGGATAGAACGCCAGCCGGCTCGGTGGAATATCGACCGAGCGCGGGTACGGGGTCTCGCTGCGCCGATGCTCGGTCGCATCCGGTTCGGTCAGCATGCGCCAGCCGGACATCGCAATGACGATGCCGCCGGCGACTCGCAGCACCGGAATCGAGATACCGAAGAAGCCGAGCACGTAGGCACCCACATACAGCGAGAACGTGACGATCGAGAACGCGTAGATCGCGACCCAGCGGGACACCTGCGCCCGGACCCGCTGCTCGAGCCCCAGGGTCGCGCCGAAGAAAATGAACGCACCGGAGAGGGGATTGACGATCGAGAGCAGCGCCGTGAACGCGAGCAGAAATGTCTTCATGTCCCGATCCCCCGCGCAGCGGCGTTGTTTATTGGCGGCACAAGCATTAAGTTTAGCCGCCATGCCCGCTGCCATCGAATTTGCGATCGAACCGACCCTGTCGGCCGGGGAATTCCGCGCCGTGCTCATCGCCTCGACGCTCGGCGAACGCCGCCCGGTCGAGGACTTGCCCCGGCTCGAGCGCATGCTGCGCGGCGCCGACGTCATCGCCACCGCCCGCGACGCCGGCCGTCTGGTCGGCGTGTCGCGCGCCATCAGCGACTTCGCGTACTGCTGCTATCTATCGGATCTCGCGGTCGATCTCGCCTACCAGCGGCGCGGCATCGGCAAGCGCCTGATCGACGAGACGCACGCCGCCTGCGGCCCCGAGACCTCCCTGTTCCTGCTCGCCGCACCGGCCGCGGAAGGCTACTACCCGAAGATCGGCCTGCGCCACTTCCCGAGCTGCTGGCTGATCCCCCGCTCCGAGTGACGGACACACCGGCGAGCTGGCGGTCTCAGGCCACGGACCCCAGCTTTTCCAGATATTCGTCGTAGTTGCCGCGGAAGTCGGTCAACCGGCCATCGGCGTGCAGTTCGACGATGCGGGTCGCCAGCGCGCCGACGAACTGCCGGTCGTGCGAGACGAAGATCAAGGTGCCCTGGTAACGCTCGAGTCCCATCTGTAGCGACTCGATGGTCTCCATGTCCATGTGATTCGTCGGCTCGTCCATCAGCAGCACGTTCGGCTTGGTCAACATCAACTTGCCGTAGATCATGCGGCCCTTCTCGCCGCCCGAGAGCACCTTGATGGACTTCTTGGTCTCTTCGCCCGAAAACAGCAGCCGGCCGAGCGTCGCCCGCACGAGCTGGTCGTCATCGGCCTTGCCGCTCCACGTGGACATCCAGTCGAACAGGCTCATCGGGGTCTCGAATTCGGCCTGCGGATCCTGCGGCATGTAACCCGGGTTCGCGCTCTCGACCCAGGTGATCCGCCCCGAGCTCGGGTGCAGCTCGCCGGCGAGGCAGCGCATCAGCGTCGTCTTGCCGGCGCCGTTCGGGCCGATGATCGCGATGCGCTCACCGGCCTCGACGCCGAGCGAGACGTTGCGCAACACCTGCGCATCCGCACCCGGATACCCGAAACTCAGATTCTCCACGGTGACCGCCGAGCGGTACAACTTCTTGCCCTGCTCGAAGCGGATGTAGGGATTCTGCCGCGAGGAGGGCCGGATCTCCTCGATTTTGATCTTCTCGAGCTGGCGTTTGCGCGAGGTCGCCTGTCGCGCCTTCGAGGCATTCGCCGAGAAGCGGCGCACGAACTCCTGCAAATCCGCGATGCGATCGCGGGCCTTCGCGTTCGCCGACTCGACGCGTTCGCGCGCCTGCATCGAGGCGAGCATGAAGTCATCGTAGTTGCCCGGATAGACCGTCAGCCGCTGGAAGTCGAGGTCGGCGATGTGCGTGCAAACCTCGTTGAGGAAATGCCGGTCGTGGCTGATGATGATCATCGTCGCATCGTACTCATTGAGCGTGCGCTCGAGCCAGCTGATCGAATGGATGTCCAGATTGTTGGTCGGCTCATCGAGCAGCAGCACGTCGGGGCGCGAGAACAGCGCCTGCGCGAGCAGCACCCTCAATTTCAGGCCGGGCGCCACCTCGCGCATCGGACGCTCATGCTTGGCAGCCTCGATACCGGCCGCCGTCAGCAGTCCGCTCGCGCGCGCCTCCGCGTCGTAGCCGCCATACTCGGCGAAAGTGCTCTCGAGCTCGGCGGCCCGCATGTAATCCGCGTCGCTCGATTCCGGATCGGCATAGATCCGGTCGCGCTCGCGCATCGCATTCCACATCTCCTGGTGGCCCTGCATGACGACGTCGAGGACGCGCTCATCCTCGTAGCCGAACTGGTTCTGGTTCAGCTTGCCGAGCCGCATGCCGGTCTGCAACATCACGTCGCCGGCGCTCGGCTCGAGGTCACCGCCGAGGATCTTCATCAACGTCGACTTGCCGCAGCCGTTCGCGCCGATCAGGCCATAGCGGTTGCCATCGGCGAACTTGACGCTGACCTGGTCGAACAGCGGTTTCGCGCCGAATTGAATGGTCAGATTGGCGGTGGCGAGCATTTTGCGCTAGGAGGTGGCCGGCGGCGGGGGGCCGCATTGTACCCGAGCGCCGAAGCCGTGTTTGCGGTAATTTGACGGGTCCATGCCGTCAGCAAATCGGATATTGTTCTGCCTGCTGCTCGCCGCAGTGAACGCCGGGGCGGCGGCGCCACGGCGGCCGGACGCGTCGCGCGCGCATCAGACCATCGTGATCGACGCGAGCGCACGCTCACGCCCATTCCCGCACTTCTGGGAAAGGATGTTCGGTTCGGGGCGTGCGATTCTCGCGCTG
>JABEVI010000150.1 GCA_013044085.1 Steroidobacteraceae bacterium | reverse complement strand
GACCAGTTCGCGATTTCCTTAAGTGTACGATAGCAGCCCCTGCAGTAGCCGTGTTCGTCCAAGGCGCAAATACTGATGCAAGGCGAGAGCGGCGCGGTCGTCTTCATCGTTGAATTATCGGGGTTCATCGCCTATTCTGCCAGCGCCCCGGCCCGCCGGAGACGATGTCCATGCCAGCCCCCACCCTCGAACACGCGACACCCGCAGGCGACGACAGCCTCGACATTGCGGTGCCTTCGGATCTGCCCCTGCAGGTGCAACGCGCGCTGCAGGAAGACCTGGGCGCCGGGGATCTGACCGCGGCGTTGGTTCCCGCCGACCGCCAGTGCCGGGCGACCATCATATCGCGGGAGTCCGCGGTGATCTGCGGGCGGCCGTACGTGGATGCGTGCTTCACCGCGCTCGACCCGGCGGTGCGCCTCGACTGGCGGATCGCCGAGGGCGAAGTGGCCAGCCCGGACCAGGTTCTGCTCGAAGTCACCGGAGCGGCCCGGGCCTTGTTATCCTGCGAGCGCAGCGCGCTGAACTTCCTGCAATTACTCTCCGCGACCGCGACCGCCGCGCGCGCCTACACGGCGCTCATCGCGGGAACCGGCTGCACCGTGCTCGACACCCGCAAGACGATACCCGGGCTGCGCACGGCGCAGAAATATGCCGTGCGCATAGGTGGCGCGCACAATCATCGCATGGGCCTGTACGATGCGATCCTCATCAAGGAGAACCACATCATCGCATCCGGCGGCATCGCCGCGGCGGTCGACCGCGCCCGCCAGATCGACCCGCGCGTCACGGTCGAAGTGGAGGTGGAATGCCTCGCGGAACTTCGCGAGGTGATCGCCGCCCGCGCGGACATCGCCCTGCTCGATGACTTCCCGCTCGAACTCCTGCGCGAGGCCGTTGCCATCAACCGCGCCGCGCCGCGCCCGTTGCGGCTCGAGGCCTCGGGCGGAGTGAGTGCCGAGAGCGTGCGCCGCATCGCCGAGACCGGCGTCGACTTCGTGTCGATCGGCGCAATCACGAAACACATCAAGGCGATCGACCTGTCGATGCGTTTCGCCTGAGCCGCGCCCTAGGGTTGCGGCTCGCCGTGCGTTCGGGCGATGCGCTGCGGCTGGGACACACCATAGCCCTGGGCGTAGTCGACGCCGAGCGTGCGCAGCATGTCGATGATCTCCGTGTTCTCGGCGAACTCGGCGATCGTCTTCTTCTTGGTCAGATGACCGATCTCATTGATCGAGCGCACCATCTCCCGGTCGATCGCATCGTGAAGGATTTCCTTGACGAAGGAACCGTCGATCTTGAGAAAATCGACCGGAAAGTGCTTCAGATAGCCGAACGATGAGAGCCCGGAACCGAAGTCGTCGAGCGCGAACTTGCAGCCCTGTTCCTTCAGCGCCTGGATGAATCGATTCGCCTGCGAGAAACTCGCGATCGCCGCCGTCTCGGTTATCTCGAAACAGATCTTGGTCGCATCGAGTCCGCTGCGCGCGAGCTGATCGATCACGAACGGCAGGAACTTGTCGTCCCCGAGGGAAAGGCCCGAGAGGTTGATCGAGCACATCGCGAGCTTCTCCCGCTCGTCGGCGTCCGACACCAGCCAGCGGAACGCGTTTTCGATCACCCAGCGATCGATGTTCGGAGTGATGCCGTAATGCTCCGCGGCCGTCATGAAATTGTCCGGCGTGACGATCTTGCCGGTCTCATCGCGCATGCGCAGCAAAAGCTCGTAGTGCGCACCGCTCTCCTGCGCCTGAAGCGGCAGGATCGACTGGCGGAACAGCTCGAAACGATCTTCTTCGAGCGCGGAATTTATGCGTGCGGCCCATTGCATCTCGCGCCGCCGGCGCATCAGGTCGATGTCGTTCTCTTCGAAGCTGTGAACACGGTTGCGCCCCGCCTGCTTCGCCGCCTGGCAGGCGCTGTCGGCGGCGCTCAGGACCGACGCCACGTCGGAGTTATCGACCGAGATCGGCACGACACCGATGCTCGCCCCGAGGCGGAACGTGCGTTCCTCCCAGGTGAACTTGAAGTTGCGCACCGCCTCGCGCAAGGTCTCGGCCATGCGCATCGCCTCATCGATCGAGCAACTCTCCAGAAGTATGGCGAATTCGTCGCCGCCGAGGCGTGCCAGCGTGTCCCGCCAGCGCACCTTCGACTTGAGCAAGCCGCCCACCTGGCCGAGCAGCGCATCCCCCGCGCTGTGGCCGCAGGTGTCATTGACGATCTTGAACTGATCCAGATCGAGATAACAAAGCGCATACGCGATTTCACGCGCCTTCGCGCTCTTCAGCGCACGCTCCATCCGATGCTCGAATTCGCGGCGATTGACGAGCCCCGTGAGCACATCGTGGCTGGCGTGATACGACAGACGACGGTTCAACTCGCGCGCTTCGCTCACATCGTGGAACACGAGCACGCCGCCCGAAACCGCGCCGCTGCCGTCGCGGATCGGCGAAGCGGTGCTCTCGACGTAGATCTCGTTGCCGTCGCGCCGGATGAGCAGCATCGGCCGCACCGACTTGATCGAGCGCGTTCGGCGAATCGCGACCGCGAGCGGATTCTCGAGAGGCTCGCAGGTTTCCTCGTGAAAGGCCCGGAAGACCTCCTCG
>JABEVI010000149.1 GCA_013044085.1 Steroidobacteraceae bacterium | reverse complement strand
GTTTTGTCGCTGACCAGGATGACTTCCAGCGCGCGCGCCGCCGGCCCTTTGGAGAGGTGTTTGGGGGCGCTGAAGGTCACGCCGAGAATGATGATTCCATGCAGCAGGGCGGCCAGAAAACAGGTCGTCAGCAAACGGTCTTGAGCCGGGGGGAGTCCGGCGTCCAGGAGCTGCGAACTCACGCGCTCTCCAGAGTCCTGTCGATCGCCTGCAGCAGCAGGCCGCCGATGTCGAGGTCGTGTTTCTTGTCCAGTTCCCGGATCCCGGTCGGACTGGTGACGTTGATCTCGGTGACATAGTCGCCGATCACGTCCAGCCCGACGAACAGCATCCCGGCCGCGCGTAGCTTCGGTCCGATACGTCCGCAAAGCCAGCGGTCGCGCTCATTCAGCGGCCGGCTCTCGGCGCGTGCGCCGGCGGCGAGGTTGCCGCGATTGTCGTCTGCGCTCGGCATGCGCTTCAGTGCAAAAGGAACCGGTTCGCCGTCGACGAGTATGATCCGGCAGTCCCCGGCGGTCGTAATTTCCGGCAGATAGCGCTGCACGATGGCGTAGCGGCTGCCATAGTCGGTCAGCGTCTCGAAGATCACGTTGCGGTTCTTGTCGTCCTGCTGAAGCACGAAGATCGACCGGCCGCCCATGCCGTGCAGCGGCTTGCAGACGGCTTTGGTGTGCTCACGCAGGAATTCGGCCATGTCGGCCATGTCGCGCGTGATGAGCGTCGGGGCGCAGCATTCCGGGAACCAGGCCGTATAGACCTTTTCGTTCATGTCGCGAAGACCGCGCGGGTCATTGACGACCAATGCTCCCTGGTCGCGCGCCCGCTCGAGGATGTAGGTCGTATAGACATACTCCGTGTCGAAAGGGGGGTCCTTGCGCATCAGAATCACGTCACAGTCCCCGAGGCGTGTCGGTTGCGCCGGATCGCATTCGAACCAGTTTTGCGCATCGTCGCGCACCCGCAGGTGCGAGAGACGTCCAAACGCCGTGCCGTCGCGCAACCAGAGGTCCTTTTGCTCGGCGTAGAGGATCTCGAAGCCGCGTCGTTGGGCCGCCAACAACATCGCGAGCGTGCTGTCTTTGGCCGGTTTGATGCCCTGGATGGGATCCATCACCACGAGCAGGCGTGTTTGTGTCGACATCTGCAGTCCTCGGGCTCGGCGGGCCGGCCGCCGCGCCCGCAGTCTAGCGCAAGGCGGCCGCCGGCCACCCCAGTTCCGGAAACTGTGAACCAGTGCGCCGTGCTTTGCAGGCGCTTGCCGCGAAATGTGACGCCCGTGCCGTGGCTGCCCACGCCCGGATATGTTAAAAAGTTCCCATATTCCGGCACCTGTGCGCGCGTGATCCAAGGACTGTATGACCGCCAGCGACAAATCCAAATTGACCGGCTTGAAAGTGCTGGTCATCGATGACAGCAAGACCATCCGGCGTACGGCCGAGACCCTGCTCAGCAAGGAAGGGTGCGAGGTCTTTACGGCGATCGACGGCTTCGACGCACTGTCGAAGATCGCCGATCACCAGCCCGACATCGTTTTTGTGGACATCATGATGCCGCGTCTCGACGGCTATCAGACGTGCTCGTTGATCAAGCATAACAAGGTGTTCCGGCAGATCCCCGTCATCATGCTGTCGAGCAAGGACGGATTGTTCGACCGCGCGCGCGGGCGCATCGTCGGATCGGAACATTACCTGACGAAGCCGTTCACGAAGGATGAACTGCTGGGCGCGATCGAGGCTCACGTGGCCAAGTGACGGAGAATCCCAGATGGCATTGATCCTGATTATCGACGATTCGCCGACCGAAGTGTTCGTGATGCAAAAGGCACTCGAAAAGCACGGCTTTCGAACGGCTGCGGCCGAGAACGGCGCCGAGGGCATACGCAAGGCGAAGGAGATGAAGCCCGACCTGATCTTCATGGACATCGTCATGCCCGGTGTCAATGGGTACCAGGCGACGCGCACGCTGATCAACGATCCGCAGACCAGCCTGATTCCGATCATCATGGTCACGACCAAGGGACAGGAAACGGACCGGGTTTGGGGGTTGCGCCAGGGGGCGGTGGACTACATCGTCAAGCCCGTCTCCGCGCAGGCACTGGTCGAAAAGGCGCAAGCGGCGCTGGCGGTATGAACGGGGTCGAGGTCGGCGCAACCGGGAACCTGCGCGCCCTGCGGGACCGGCCCTTCGAATTGCTCCAGGAACTCGAGAGACGCAGCCGGGCTAACGTGGCCGGTGCCGCTGCCGAGGCCTCGGCGAGCGGGGAGTGGGTGGGGGTTGCATTCAGGATGGGTGGCGAGACGTTCCTGGTCGCGCGCGAGGAGACCCGCGAGGTCCTCGGGCTGCCCGCCTCCGTGACCCGGGTCCCCGGCGTCAAGCCCTGGATCAAGGGGATCGCGAACGTTCGCGGACAATTGATGCCCATGGTGGATTTGCGCCAGTTTCTCGGCAGCGGCGTCGCCGTCGCGCAGCGCAACGCCCGCATCATCGTCGTCAATCACCGTGAAGTGCCGGCCGGGCTGGTCGTCGATGAAGTGCACGGCTTCCGACGCTTCTCCGCGAACGAGTTTAGTCCGGATCCACCACCGACCGTGATCCGCTGCGACAGCTACCTTGCGGGTGCCTTTCGCCGTGGCGGCGAGGTCTGGCCGGTGCTCAGTGTGAGAGTGCTCGTGGAAAGCCAAAGCTTCCTGCAGGCGGCGGGCTGAACACCGGCGGAGAGGCGCGATGACAAAAGAAAACGACCCCCAACGTTGGGCCTATATTCCGCCTGCTTTGGCGGCACTCGCCGCGCTCTGCGTCGTCCTCGCCGGCGGCCTGGCGCTGCGTGAGCAGGCACCGTCCGCTGCTCAGCGGGACTCGCTTGCGCTGCGCAGCATGCCGCTGGAGGCGCAAAGCGCGTTGCGCGGCGATGACGCCTCTTTCGATGCGCTTGCCGCCAGCCTGCGTGCCAGCGGCGACTTCGGGCGTGCCGGCTCGGCCGCTGCCGCCTGGCGAGCACTCGCTGATGCGGTAAATGCCGTTGAGGGGGCGCGTGGCGCGGTACAGGTGATGCAGACCGCCGACCGGCAGACACGACAGCTGACGATGCAGCTTGCCTCGCTGCGTGGCCCTCCGGCCGCCGCGGGCGCGGTGGGAAAAATGACCGGCAGCGGCGGCGACGTCGAGGCCATGGATCTAGAGGCGCAACGGGTCCGATTGGACATGGCGCGCTTGGCGGCTGGCCTTGACGGGGCCACGCCGGCCGCTCAACGTCTCGTCGCCGCACTGACGAGCCTTGATCACACGGCACGCAAGCTCTCAGTCGGTCCAGCCGGCGCCACACAGCTGTCGTCCCTCCTGCGGTGGGAAGGCACCTTCGCCGCTGCGGTGCGCCAGTCGATCGTTGCGGCTGTACCGCTGGCGAAGGCACAGATCGCCGCCGCGGCGCTGCCGCGATTGACGCAGGCGCTGATGGCGCGTCCAGCCGCGCAGCCGGCTTTTGGCGCCGATCGGGCCCGCCTTGCGATCTTGATCGCGCTCGGCATCGCTTTTTGCTGTCTCGTCGCGCTCGCCTGGGTATACCGCAAGGCGGTCGACATGCGGCGCACGATCGAATTGCGGGTGCGGGAGAACGAGCGCAACCAGGAGGCGATCATGCGCCTGCTCGATGAGCTGTCGAACCTGGCGGACGGTGATTTGACCGTACAAGCGACCGTCACCGAGGACATCACCGGTGCGATCGCCGATTCGATCAATTATGCGATCGAGGCGCTGCGTGAACTCGTCACCACGATCAACGACGGTGCCGTTCAGCTCGATGGCGCGATGCGGCAGGCGCAGACGGCGGCGGCACACATGGCCAAGGCAAGCGCCGCGCAATCGCGTCAGATCTCGGCGGCCAGCGAATCGATGGCGGAAATGGCGGCCTCGATCGAGGAAGTTTCGGGAAATTCCGAGCGCTGCTCGGACGTCGCCAGGCATTCGGTCGATATCGCCCATAAGGGGGGCGATGCAGTGCGACGCACCATCGATGGCATGAACGCGATCCGCGAGACGATCCAGGAGACCAGCAAGCGCATCAAGCGGCTCGGCGAAAGCTCCCAGGAGATCGGCAATATCGTCGAATTGATCAACGATATCGCCGAACAGACCAACATACTGGCGTTGAACGCGTCCATCCAGGCCTCGATGGCCGGCGAGGCGGGCCGGGGCTTCGCGGTCGTGGCGGACGAAGTGCAACGCCTCGCTGAGCGCGCGGCCAATGCGACGAAGCAGATCGAGGTGCTCGTGCGTACGATCCAGACCGACACGAATGAGGCGGTCGTGTCCATGGAGCGCAGCACCACCGATGTGGTCGGTGGCGCTCTGCTCGCCGAGAATGCCGGCGCCTCGCTCGGGGAAATCGAACAAGTGTCGAACCAGATTGCCACCCTGGTGCAGAACATCTCGGCGAGCGCGCGCCAGCAGGCGGCGTCGTCCGGGGATATTTCAAAGAACATGCAGGTGGTTAGGGAGATATCGACACAGACGGCCGAGAGTTCCTCGGCGACGTCGGCGTCGATATCCAAACTCGCCGCGCTGGCGGCGCAGCTGCGCAAATCGGTCACCGGCTTCCGCCTGCCCGATGCCGACGGCGTCACCACCACCCTCGTGCGTGCGGCCGCCGTGCGGCCGACGACGGCGCAGCCCGGCAAGTCGAGCGGCGGTGTCGCGTCGGCAAACATACGCAAGGCGAGCGGCTTCGGCGCCTGATGCGCGGCGCCCGGACAGACAGATGACGGACATCAGCTCCCAGACCCTGCATATCGTCGCGAAGGAACTCTCGGTGACGCTGGCCGATGCGCGCGCCGCACTCGAAGCGTACGCCGAGCGCACCGATCAAGGCGAGATGCTCGGCAGATGCGCCGAGCAGCTGCACCTCGCCCATGGAGTCCTGCGGCTGGTGGAAGTGTATGGGGCGGCGCTGCTCGCCGAGGAGATGGAGCACGTCAGCCGCTACCTGCTCGAGTCGGTCGAGGACGAAAAACGCCAGTCGGACGGACTCGATGCGCTGATGCGGGCGATGGTGCAACTGCCGACCTACCTGGAACGTGTGCTCTCGGGTGGGCGCGACCTGGCGCTCGTGTTGCTGCCGCTTTTGAACGATTTGCGTTCGGTCCGCGGCAGTCCGCTGCTGTCGGAAGGCACGCTGCTGTTGCTGAATCTAAAGTCGAATCAGACCCCTCAGCCGCAACAAAGCGTCCAAGGTCAGGCCTCCACGGCGCTGTGGGCGCGGCGGCTGCGGCCGCGTTTCCAGGTCGGCCTCCTCGGGCTGATCCGCGGCGAGCGCACCGAGCAGAATCTGGAGATCATGGCCAAGGTTGCCGAGAAGCTCGAACAGGTCGCGACGACCCAGCCGGTATTCCAGTTCTGGTGGGTGACCGGCGCGATACTCGAGGCGCTGCTCGCCAACGGCCTCGAGACGAGCGCCACGCTCAAGCGGCTGCTGGGCCAGGCGGATCGACAGATCAAGGTGCTGTACGAGCATGGCGAGGCACGCTTCGGCGAGAATCCTCCGATCGACCTTCTGAACAACCTGCTCTACTACGTGGCGCGCTCTTCGGTGGGCGGCGGGCGCATCGGCGCGGTGCGCGTTTCGTTCAAACTGGCCGAGTTGCTGCCCGTCGATGATTCGGTCGAACAGGAGCGTGAAAGCCTCTCGGCGCCCAGCGTGAAACTGATGCGCACCGTGGGCGCCGCCATCAAGGAGGATCTGGCCAGGGTCAAGGATGTGCTCGACATCTTCGTGCGCCGCGGCGGCGGCCGCAGCGAGGAGTTGGCGCCGCAACTGGATCTGCTGAAGAAGATCAGCGACACGCTCGGCGTGCTCGGGCTCGGCGGCCTGCGCCAAAGCGTCCAGCAGGAAATCGCCGATCTGAACGCCCTGCTCGCTACCGGTCATCCGCCGGCCGAGGATGCGTTGCTCAAGGTCGCGAGCGCCCTGCTGTCTGTCGAGGACGGCCTCGATGAACAACTCGTGCGGTTGATTCTGCCCACCAAGGCGGGCGGCGCGGATGCTGAATCCGGCGACACGGAGTTTCGTCTGGTCAGCGAGGCGGTGCTGCGTGAATGCAGCGTCAACCTCGCGCGCATCAAGGAGGCCATCTCCGTTGCCGTGCAGAAGTCCGGCGACGCCTCGCCGCAGGGGCTCGATAATGTGCCGCAGCTGCTTCGCGGGATCACCGCGGGCCTGCTGATGCTCGGCAAAGGCAGGGCGGCCGAATTGATGGACGCGATCGCTGTGCATGTGCGCGCGCTCGTCGAGCCGGGCGCGGTGTCCGTCGATCCGCAGCGCCTCGAGCGCATCGCCGATGCGATCGTCAGCATCGAATACTACATGGAGACGATCCAGAGCGGCCGCACCGATCCTTGGTACATGCTCGACAACGCCGACACCTGCCTGAAGGCGCTGGCGGAGGACCGCGTGCGGTGCCTGCCGTCGGTCGATGCGGGCGGGATGGATGCCGCGGCCGCGACCATCAAGATCGACGCGCCGGACACCGTTGCGCTCGCCCCCGTCGCGCAGCCACCGGTCACCGCACCGCCATCGGCACCGGCGGCGTTGGACGAACGGCTCGATCCGCAGCTCGTCGAGCTGTTCATCGAGGAGGCGAAGGAGGAGATCGACTCGATCGGCCGCACGTTCCCGCTGTGGGAACAGAATCCGATGGAAATCGATTCGCTGTCGACGATGCGGCGCAGCTTCCACACCTTGAAGGGCAGTGGCCGGATGGTCGGGGCGCGCCTGATCGCCGATCTGGCGTGGTCGATCGAGAACTTGCTCAATCGGATCATCGACAAGACGCTGAGCCGTACGCCGGCGATCGTATCGGCGATTCGCGCCTCCGTCACCGCCCTGCCGCAGCTCGTCGAGCAACTCGAAACCGGGCGACCGGCGGCGGTCGATGTGGAGCAGATTGTCGCTCGCGCCCATGCGTGCGCGGGTGCGTCCGATGACGCGGGTGCCGCGCCGCCGGGCGCTCCCCCCGCCGCAGCCGAGGCGCGAGCGACCCCATTGCCGGCGGCGACCGAACCGAGCGGGCTGCCTGAAGACGGCGGCCTCGAGCCGGTTCCCGGCGAGGCGGTCGACGCGGCGCGGTCGCCGGCGTCGATGGATCCGGCCTTGCATGACATCTACAGCATGGAGACGGCGACTCATCTCGGCGTGATTCGCGAGTATCTTCAGAAGCGCGAGGGACGTCTTGCGCCGCACGATTTGCCGGAGGGCGTCTATCGGGCCGTGCACACGCTGTGCGGCAGCTCGAAGATGGCGGAGGCGCGTCACGGAATCCGTATTACCGAGCCGCTCAATCGCTATCTGCGCAAAGCATATGAAAATGGCAACGGCCTGCCGGACAGCGGACTCGTCGTGCTCGCCGAGGCGGTTGCAGCGATCGAGAACGTGGTCGCGCACATCGATGAATCGACCGTGTTCTTTGCCGAACAACCCCGCCTGCTCGAACGCATTCAGGAACTCGAACAGGCGCTCGACGCAGAGATCGCAAAGGCCGAGGAGCACGCCGGTGCGTCACAGTTCCTGAGTGCACCGCTCGAGGCCGGCGATGAGGCGCACGAGTTACTTGAACCGGCCGCGCCCGCACCGGCCGCGCCCGCACC
>JABEVI010000148.1 GCA_013044085.1 Steroidobacteraceae bacterium | reverse complement strand
CTTCATCCACGAGCAGACGCATTCGGACGCGCTCGTCGAGGAGTACATCGAGGGTCGCGAGCTCTATGTCGGCGTGCTCGGCAACGCCCGACTGAAGGTCTTGCCGGTATGGGAGATGACCTTCGGTTCGCTGCCGGAGAATCTGCCGGCCATTGCGACCCGCAAGGTGAAATGGGACCGCCGTTATCAGCAAAAATACGGCATCAGCACCGCCGCCGCGCAGGATCTTCCCGAAGGCACCGTGCAGCGGCTCGAGCAGCTCTCGAAGCGGATTTTTCGCGCCCTGCACTTGAGCGGCTACGCGCGCATGGACATCCGTCTGCGCGCCGACGGGCAGCTGTTCGTGCTCGAGGCCAATGCGAATCCAAACCTATCCGCCTTCGAGGACTTCGCGCAGTCGGCGCTGACCGCCGGCATCGACTACGACGAGCTGCTGCGACGGATCATCAAACTCGGTGCGAATTATCCGGCGGCGTGGCGGGCCGACCAGTCCTGAGTGGTGACGATGATTGCAGCGCGTGTACTGAGCTTCGATCTCGATGACACCCTGTGGCCAGTCGCCCCGGTGATCGCGGCGGCCGAGAATGAACTGCTCGGCTGGCTGCGCGAGCACCATCCGCGGGTCGTCGCGCACCATGACGTCGAATCGATGCGCGCGCTCCGGGCCTCGGTGGCGGCGCGCTTTCCAGAGCGCTGCCATGACCTGACGTTTCTGCGCCTCGAGGCTCTCGCCGAGCAGTTCCGCGCCGCCGGTTGCGAGGAGTCGCCGGTCGCACAGGCCTTCGAGGTCTTCTACGCGGCGCGCAACCGCGTGAGCTGCTACGCGGAGGTGCGGCCCGCGCTCGCACGCCTCGCCGCCTCCCATCCGCTGTTCGCGCTCAGCAATGGCAACGCCGATCTTGGCCGCTGCGGATTGGCCGCATACTTCGACGGACATTTGAGCGCCGGCACCGTTGGAGCGGCGAAACCCGATGGCCGCATTTTCGCCGCACTCGCGGCGCACGCGGGCGTCGCGGCCGGGGAGATCCTGCACGTCGGCGATGATCCCGTCACCGACGTCGACGGCGCGCGCCGCGCCGGCATGCGTACCGCGTGGCTGAACCGTGACGGCCGCGAGTGGCCGTCGCATCTTGCCCCGCCCGCGTGGGTGATCTCGAGTCTCGAGGAGATTCGCTGAGGAACCCCGCCCGCGCGCCGGCGGTTGGCAGCCGTCGGACGCGACTGCTGATGAAGAAAACCTGCGGATTTCGCGAGTCCCGTCACTTCACTTCACCGTCGCTGAGTCGATAGGATGGTGGTGAGTCGAACAAGAGGAACGCACATGCAAGCGACATCCGCGGGATCTTTGGTGGCGGTCAGTTCGTTGCGCGAGTTCTTTCGCGACGCATTCCACGCGGCCAGCGAGCACCAGCACCTCGGCATCGACGAGCAGGCGGAAGCCTACGTCGTCAACATGCTGACGACGTTCTCGCGCGCCGACGCGCTCTACGAGCCGACCAACGAGGGTTTGCGCATCAAGCCGCTCGCCCACATGCTAGCCGAAGCCCTCGAAGCGCCGAACGAGACGGCCCGGCAACGCTGCCTGCAGCGACTCGGCGACGTCTCGCTGTTCGTCGCGGGCTTCTTCGCGCGCAGCTTCGCCCGGCGCCTGGTCGACGTCGACTATCACATCGCGATGGGAGGCGGCGCCTACGGATCGCTCGCCGACACGATGACCCGGTCGCGCTCCGGGCGTTGCATCGGCGCGCTGTACGCCGAGCTTGCGCGCAATTTCCAGCGACTCGTCGATGCGCTCAACGAGGTCAGCGACATGTCCTACCGCCACAGCGACGCGGACGTCCTGCGCCTCTATGAGATCTGGCTGAAGACGGGCAGCCGGCGTGCGCACGGCTTGCTCGAGAAACTCGGCGTGCGTCCCGTCCGGCAGGCCGGTGCCGCGCTCGCACACTAAAGCCCATGGTGCTGCGCAATCTGCAGGCGCTCCTCGGCCGCCTCTACGACATCGAGACGGTGCACGACGTCTACGACTTCCTGGTCACGGACCGGCGCGAGGTCGCGGCGTGGAATCCCGATGAGGCGCGCGCGCCGTGGCGCGAGCCGGACGAGCAGTTGCTGCTGGCCGAAACACCGGACGGGGCCGGCATCGCCCTGTACATCGATGAGCAGGTGCTGCGCCGGCTCGAGCGCGCCGATCCGCTCGGCGCCTTGCACGACGGCAACCTGGCCGATTACTGCACGGCGCTCGAGGGCGTCAGCCACTTTTTGTATTCCACCTGGCGCCTGGCGGCGGATGCACCGGTCTCGATGCTGGAACTGGAGACGCAGGCGGAAGTGGACAAATATTGGGCCACCGTGTTCCTGATCGCCGATCAACAGGGCGGGGCATTCCCCGGGCGGGTCCATGAGCGGCTGTTCGATCGGGTCGGCTTCGATCAGGCGCTGCAGCCCGATGAGGCCGACCGCTACCGCACCGCGAACCGCTGCGCCGCGCAGTACTGCCGGCGGCTCGAGCGCCGCTTCGTCACGCGCGCCGGTGTGCGCGTCGAGGCGCTGGTGCGCGAACTGCGGCTGTTCTACCGGCTCGGGTGCACGGCGAAACTACGCCACGCTTTTTGCTGAAACTCGGCAAGGGCGCCGAAAGCCGGACCGCGCGGGTCCCGCGGGTTCCACGCTGCGCTCAGTCCCCGCCGTCCTTGTTCTTTTCCACCCGCTTCTTCAGCGTGATCCATTCCGAGAGCCGGCGCAGGTCCTTCTTCGGGCGCGGCGCCGCCTTCTTCCCGAGGCGGCCGCTGTCGTACGGATCGTAGCCGCGCACCGTGCCTTGCAGGTTGGTTTTGACCGCCTCGGCGGGTTTCGGCGTGTCATCGACGACCGACAAGGCCGGGTGCTCGAGCCGGCGCAAGCGCTCGTTCGAGACGTCGCGGCCGAATGCCCCGGTCGATACGGACCACTCCCAGATCGCGTTACCGCGGTCGTCGAACTGCACGCGTCCGCTCTGCCCGCCGACCATCCGGGGCAGTTCGGCGTCGGGGGACGCCGCGGGTCGGGGCAGCTTCGGCTTGTCCGTGGTCATGAAGAGATTAGTGGCGCTTCTGCGCGCATAAGTCAAGAACGGCGCCGCGATTGCGTCGATCGCATCACACCCGCCGGCGATTTTGCGCGCGCAACAAGCCGAGCGCCGTCTTGCCGTCGCTGATTTCGCCGGCGAGCACCAGGTTCATTGCCTCCTCGAGGCCGAACCAGCGATGCTCGAGTTCCTCGTCGGCATCCGGCGCCGGTGCACCGGCGCTGAGCGCCTCGGCGAGATACAGGTGGATGATCTCGGTGCAGATCGCCGGTGCCGGGATGTACACGCCGAGCGGGCGCCAGTCGGCCGCGCTCAGACCGGTTTCCTCACGCAATTCGCGTTCGGCGCAAGCCTCCGGGCTCTCACCGGGATCGAGTTTGCCGGCCGGAATTTCCCACAGAAAGTCATCGACGCCCAGGCGGTATTGGCGCACGAGGCAGACGCGGCCCTGCGCGTCGACCGGCACGACCG
The DNA here is from genome assembly GCA_013044085.1 of Steroidobacteraceae bacterium. GTDB lineage: Bacteria > Pseudomonadota > Gammaproteobacteria > Steroidobacterales > Steroidobacteraceae > Bog-1198. The sequence goes on along the minus strand of JABEVI010000148.1, from coordinate 17,700 downwards.
CCGCGGCCCCCGGATGGCGCACCAGATCGTATTCATAGACACGGCCGTTCGGGGCGCGCAGGCGCTCGGTCGTGAGGTGCACCACCCGGCCGCGGTGCCTGTCCAAGCTCTCGATCGCGGTCGGCTTGAGCATCGTTTCTCCTTGCAAATCTGGATATACGTACAGCCCCTCAGTATAGTCGGCCCATGATCAAGCCGAAACCCGGTGCGTTCGATGGACTGAACGGCGCACAGCGCCGCGCGGCGATGTTCGGCAGCGTGCGCAGCGGCGGCGGCGTCGACGCCGGTCCGCTGTTGATCGTCGCCGGTGCCGGCACCGGCAAGACCAATACACTTGCGCATCGCGTCGCGCACCTCGTGTCGAACGGCTGCGATCCGGCGCGCATCCTGATGCTGACCTTCACCCGCCGTGCCGCGCAGGAGATGATCCGCCGCACGCAGCTCATTCTGGCGCAGGTCGCCGAGGAGCGCGGCGGGCCGTCGGAGCGCAACCTGGCGGCGCGCCTGGGCTGGGCCGGCACCTTTCATTCCGTCGGCAGCCGCATCCTGCGCTCCTATGCGCGTCATCTCGGCTTGAGCGAGGCGTTCAGCGTGCTCGACCGCGCCGACAGCGCCGACCTGATCGACGTGGTGCGCCACGAACTCGGCTTCTCGCAGAAGGAAAAGCGCTTCCCGCGCAAGGACACCTGTCTGGCGATCTACAGCTACCGCGTCAACACGCGACTGTCCCTGAAACGCACCCTGGATGAGCAATTCCCCTGGGTCGGCGAATGGGAGGCGGATTTGGCCCGCCTGTACCGCGAGTACGTGCTCCGAAAGCAGAAGAACCACCTGCTGGACTACGACGATCTGCTGTTGTACTGGCACGCGATGATGCAGAACGAAGCGCTCGCACGCAGCCTCGCGAAGCATTTCGACCATGTGCTGGTCGACGAATATCAGGACACGAACAGCTTGCAGGGCGAGATCCTGTACGCGCTCAAGCCGGACGGTGCCGGCGTGACGGTTGTCGGCGACGACGCGCAGGCCATCTACTCCTTCCGCGCCGCCGCGGTGGAGAACATCCTCGGCTTCGCGGATCGCTACCAGCCGCGTGCCGAGGTGATCGTGCTGGCGCAGAACTACCGCTCGACGCAGCCGATCCTCGACTGCGCCAACGCCTTGATGGCCGACGGTGCGCGCCAGCATCGCAAGACTCTGATCGGCAGCCGACAGTCGTCGCTGAAGCCGGCCTATGTGAGCCTCGAGGATGCCGCGGCCCAGGCCGAGTACGTCGCCGAGCGCATACTCGCGACCCGCGAGAGCGGCGGCGCCTTGAAGCGTCACGCCGTGCTGTTTCGCAGTTCGCACCACAGCGATGTGCTCGAAGTGGAGTTCGCGCGGCGCAACATCCCGTTCGTCAAGTACGGCGGCCTGCGGTTTCTCGAGGCCGCGCACGTCAAGGATCTGTTGTCGGTGCTGCGCTGGGCGGAGAATTCCCGCAATGCCGTCTCCGGATTCCGGGTATTGAAGCTGTTGCCCGGGGTCGGGCCGGTGCTCGCGAACCAGGCCCTCGTGCACCTCGAGGCGTGTGGGTTCGCGTTCACGAAGCTCGCAGAGTTCGCGGTGCCATCGCCGGCGCGGGGCGAATTCGTCGGCTTCTGCGAGTTGCTCTGCAAGCTCGCCGACCCGCAAACGCCCTGGCCGGGCCAGGTTGGCCTGGCGCGGCAGTGGTACAAGCCGCACCTGGAGAGGATCCACGATGCCGCCTGGACGCGGGTCGGAGACCTTGAACAGCTCGAACAGCTGTCGGTGCAATATGCCACGCGCGAGCGATTCCTGACCGAGCTCACCCTCGATCCGCCGGTCCTCACCGGGGATCTGTCGCGCCGTGCCTCGCAGGACGAGGACTACGTGGTGTTGTCGACGATCCATTCGGCCAAGGGGCAGGAATGGGATTACGTCTACGTTCTGAACGTCGCCGACGGTAATTTTCCCTCGGAATTCGCCGCCGGCAAGCCCGAAGCGATCGAGGAAGAGAGGCGGCTGTTATATGTCGCGATGACGCGCGCCCGCAACGAACTGCATCTGTGCGCGCCGCTCCGATATTCGATCACGCAGCAGACGAGGACGGGCGATGCGCACGTCTATGGGGCGAAGAGCCGCTTCATGACCGACAAGGTGCTCGATACCTGCCAAAAGCTGAGCTACGGAAACGCCGCATCCAGCGCCCGATTCGGCGCCGCGGAGGCATCGAGCATGGATCTGCCCGGCCAGTTGAAGGACATGTGGTGACCGGTTCACAAGGGGTCACGGAGTCTGCGCCCGTCGGCCTTGTCCGGCCGACGGGCGGCAATATCACCAGCGACGCGGAGCGCCGCCGCCACCACCACTCGCCGGCTTCGATCTCGGCGCCCGCTCCTGAGCCTCATTGACCCGCAACGGCCTGCCGCCCATCTGGAAGCCGTTCGTCTGCTGAATTGCGTTCTGAGCCTCGCTCGCGGGCATGTCGACGAAGGCGAAGCCGCGTGGCCGGCCCGTCTCGCGGTCATTGATCAGCTTGACGGACTCGACCTTTCCGTAACGTTCGAAAAGGCTGCGCACTTCGTCTTCCGTGGCGGAGAATGGCAGGTTACCAACGTAGATCGTCGTCATTCACTGGTCTCACTGAAAATTGCGCACATCCTGCGTCCACGGCCTGCATCGCCGAGCCCGCCCGCGCGCCGTCCAACACCCAGGCCGAGCCGCGACATCGGCGGCGACGCGGACCTGTCCCTTCGGCCGTACACTCAATCACGATCAGGCGGGCCATCCACACGGCAAATGCCCGCGAAATAGCGTAGAGAACGAACCTTCGCCCGATGCTACGCCAGGGTTTTCTTGTTGGCAAACACCCCTGCGGCTTTGCTCTTTCCGGGTCACTCGACCTCGAGGTAGGCGTAGCCGTCGAGCTCCTTATCATAGAAGCGTTTGACCGCCTGTGCCTCGGCCAACGTCATCCGGCCCTCGCGAACCGCGCGCTCGCAATCACGCGCGAGTCCCGGCCGCAGTTCGTCGGTGTCGTACTCCATGTACTCGAGCACCTTGGTGGCGGTGTCGCCCTTGACGACCTCCTCGATCCACCAGCCACCCTCATCGTGCAGGCGGATGTGCACGACGTGCGTGTCGCCGAACAGATTGTGCAGGTCGCCGAGCGTCTCCTGATAGGCGCCGACGAGGAAGGCCGCGAGGTAATACGGTTCGCCGGCGATCAGTTCGTGCAATTCGAGCGTGCGCTTGCTCTCCCGCGGGTGCACGAAGCGGTCGATCTTGCCGTCCGAGTCGCAGGTGATGTCCGCGAGCACGGCGTTGCGCGTCGGCCGCTCGCCGAGACGCTGAATCGGCATGATCGGAAACAGCTGCCCGATCGCCCAGCTGTCCGGCAGTGATTGGAACACCGAGAAGTTGCAAAAATAGATGTCGCTCAGCATCACCTCGAGGTTCTCGAGTTCCTCGGGGATCTCGTCGAGCTTGCGGCAAAGATCGCGGATCTTGGTGCAGGTGGCCCAGTACAAACGCTCCGCCAGGCCGCGGAACTCGAGGCTCAGGTAGCCGAGATTGAACATCTGCAGTGCCTGTTCGCGCGCCTGCAGGGCGTCGTGGTAGCACTCGACGAGGCGGCGCTCGTTGACGGATCGGAAGCCGTCGAACAGGTCCCGCACCGGCGCCGGCAGGTCCTCGGTGCCGCCGTAGTCCTCCTCGGGGCGGCCGGTCGCCTTGAAGCGGTCGAGCGTCGAGGAGCCGAGTGTGTCGAACACCAGCACGCTGTGATAGGCGGCGATCGCCCGGCCCGATTCGCTGACGATCATCGGATGCGGCACGGCGCGCGCGTCGCACACGCTCTTGATCCGGTAGACGACGTCGCTCGCATACTCGTTGAGCGTGTAGTTCATCGAGGATTCAAAATTGGTGCCGCTGCCGTCGTAGTCGACGCCGAGCCCGCCGCCGATGTCGATGTACCGCAGCCCCGCACCCATCAGCTTCAGCTCCGCGTAGACATGGGCGAGTTCGTTGATCGCGTCCTTGACGCGGCGGATGTCCTGCAACTGGCTGCCCGGATGGCAGTGCACGAGCTGCAGACAGTCGAGCATGTCGCGTTCCTTGAGCAGCGCGTGAAGGTCGAGAATCTCGCCGATGAACAGGCCGAACTTGGATTTCTCACCGGCCGACTCGCGCCAGCGGCCGGCGCCCTCGCTGGCGAGCTTGACCCGCACGCCGATCCGCGGACGCACGCCGTAGGTTTGCGCGAACCCGAGGATCAGGTGGATTTCCTCGAAATTCTCGACCACCGGGATGATCGTGCGGCCGAGCTTGGTGGCGAGGATCACCGCCTCGATGTAGCTCGCGTCCTTGAATCCGTTGCAGACGATGATGCGGTCCGGGGCGTCCTCGGTGATCGACATCACGGCGAGCAGTTCCGGCTTGGAGCCGACCTCGAGTCCGAAACCGAACTGCTTGCCGTAGCGGTAGATTTCCTCGACGACGAGGCGCTGCTGATTGACCTTGATCGGGAACACCGCGGCGTAGCGATTGCGGTAGTCGTTCTCGGCGATCGCCGCGCCGAACGCCTCGGCGAGGTGGCGCAGGCGATGGGCGAGAATGTCGGAGAAGCGGATCACGACCGGTGTGTGCAAGTCGCGCGCCTTGAGGCCCTGCACGACGTCGTAGAGGTCGATTTCCGCGGTCGCCTCGGTGTTCGGCCGGATAACGAGATGGCCGTGTTCGTTGATCGAGAAATAGCCCTTGCCCCAGGCCTCGACCTGGTACAAATCGAGGGCTTGCTCGATCTTCCAGGCGTGCCCTGCGACGGAATTCTTGGCGGGGGTGTTCATGTGGCGCGCAATATAACGAATTGCGGCGGCATGTAAATGACGGTGCGCTCCCCGCCGCGCCTCAGGGCGCCCCGGCGCGGGCGACCGGACGAGCCGGATCCTCGATCCATTCGCTGAACGAGCCGGCGTACAGCTTCGCACCGCCGAGTCCCGCCATCTGCAATGCGAGCAGATGGTGGCACGCGGTAACCCCCGAACCGCACATCGCGATCAGCGTCGAGGGTGCGGCGTCGCCTAGAACGGCGCGCCAGCGCCGCTCGAGCTGCGCCGGCTCGAGAAAGCGGCCGTCGGCGCGCAGGTTCAGGGTGAACGGGTGGTTGCGCGCGCCGGGCACGTGTCCGGCGACTTTGTCGATCGGCTCGATCAGGCCGGCAAATCGCTCCGGCGCGCGTGCGTCGACCAAGATGCGCCCTGGGTCGCCGATGGCCTGGCAGACCTCGCTCGTCGACACCCACGCGCCGTGGTCGACCCGCGGTGTGAACACGGCCGGCGTGATGCTCGCTGGTCCGGACTGCACGGCGCCGCCCGCCGCGCGCCACGCCGCGTAGCCGCCGTCGAGCACGGCGACCCGCTCGGCGCCCAGCCAGCGCAGCATCCACCACAGGCGCGCCGCGAACGCGCCGTTGCCGCCGTCGTAGGCGATGACCTGGGTGTCATTGGCGACCCCGAACTCGCCGAGACGCGCGGCGAACCGGTCCGGCTGCGGCAGGGGATGGCGGCCGGTTCCCGGCGCAACGGCCGCGGACAGATCCTCATCGAGGCTCATGTAGCGCGCGCCCGGGATGTGTCCGGCCAGATACGCTTCGCGGCCGGAGGCAGGCTGGGCGAGGTCGAAACGGCAATCGATCACGGCGATGCCGGGATCTTGCAGGAGCGGGGCGAGCGCGGCCGCAGCGATGATCGTCGTGTATGCCATCCCTCGAGCATACCCCGATGGCGGAGCAGCTTCATCCGCTACAATCCGGCGGCATGGCAATCACATTTTACTGGGCGAGCGGTAGTCCGTTCTCGTGGCGCGTGTTGCTCGCGCTCGAGCACAAGCGGCTGGCATACGAATCGCAGCTGCTGCACATCGACCGGCAGGAGCACCAATCCCCGCAGATGCTCAAGCTGAACCCGCGCGGCCGCCTGCCGGTGCTCAAGGACGGCGACTACATCGTCTTCGAGTCGCTCGCGGTGCTCTACTATCTCGACGCCAAATATCCCGAGCGGCCGATATTCGGCACGAGTCCCGAGGAGGCCGGGGTGATCATGCGGGTGATCTGCGAGTTCCAGGCGTACGCCGAGCAGTCGGCGCTGCAAATCGTCGATGCGATTTGTTCCGGGCAGATCGCGCGCGAGGATGGCAAGCCGACAGAGGCGATGCACGTCGTGGCGCGCGAGGCGCGCACCCTGGAGGGTCGCCTCAGCAAGGAGCAATGGATCGTCGGCGAGAACTACTCGGCCGCCGACATGGTGATTTTCCCCTGGCTGAAGCTGCTGCTGCGGGTGCTCGGGCGCGAACAGGCGGCGGAACTTGGCGCGCGTTTCCTGCCGATCGAGCGCAACTATCCGGCGCTCGCCCGCTGGATCGCGCGCATCGAGGCGCTGCCGAATCATGACAGAACGCGGCCGCCGCACTGGCATCAAGCTTGAGCATTGCGCATCCGTCCATGTAGGCTGGCGGCTCGGCGGTCGGTGTCCGCCCGCATAACGGCGTCGGGGATTTAAATGATGGACCATGAATCATGAGCGAGCACGCACAGCAGGTGAAGTTCGCCGGCAAGATCGTCTTTGTCGGCTTCGGCAGCATCGGCCAGGGCATCTTGCCGCTGATCCTGCGCCATATCGGCGTCGGCGCGGAGCGCATCACGATCGTGACCGCGGACGAAGCAGGGCGCGCCGAGGCGGAGCGCTACGGGGTCAAGTGCGTGCAGAACCCGCTGAACGCCCAGAACCACCGCGGCGTGCTCGAACCGCTGCTCGGCAAGGGCGATTTCCTGCTGAACCTGTCGGTCGACGTCTCCAGCATTGCCTTGATCCGTCTCGCGCGCGAGCGTGGCGCCTTGTACCTCGACACCTGCATCGAACCCTGGGCGGGCGGGTACGTCGACCCGGGTCTGTCGGTCGAGAGCCGCAGCAACTATGCGATGCGGCTCGACGCGCTCGGCCTGCGCGAGGGATTCGTGAACGGCCCGACCGCCGTGCTCACGCACGGCGCGAACCCGGGGCTGGTCTCGCATCTGGTCAAACAGGCCTTGTTGAACATCGCGGCGGACACCGGGGTGCAGGTCCCGCGGCCGCGAAATCGCCAGGAATGGGCCGGCCTCGCGCGCACGCTCGGCATCAAGGTCATGCACGTGGCCGAGCGTGACACGCAGGTCTCGAGCCGCACCAAGCGGCCGAACGAGTTCGTCAACACCTGGTCGGTCGATGGCTTCGTCAGTGAAGGGGCGCAGCCGGCCGAACTCGGCTGGGGGACCCATGAGCGGCACTTTCCGGCGGACGGCGGGCGGCATAGCCGCGGTTCAGGCTGCGCGATCTACCTGAATCGCCCGGGCGCGAGCACGCGTGTGCGCACCTGGACGCCGGAGGCCGGCAGTTTTCATGGCTTTCTGATCACGCACTCGGAGGCGATTTCGCTCGCTGATTACTTCACGGTGCAGGAGGCCGGCCGCGTCGTCTACCGGCCGACTTCGCATTATGCCTATCACCCCTGCAACGACGCGGTGCTCTCGGTGCACGAGCTCGCTGGGCGCAACTGGCATATCCAGGATTCGCGCCGGATCCTGATGGACGAGATCAGCGAAGGCATCGACGAACTTGGCGTGCTGCTCGCCGGGCACGCGAGGAACGCCTACTGGTACGGTTCGCAGCTGTCGATCGGGGAGGCGCGCCGCCTGGCGCCGTACAACAGCGCCACCAGCCTGCAGGTCACCTCGGCGGCGCTTGCCGGCATGGTCTGGGCGATCGAGAACCCGCAGCGCGGTATCGTCGAGCCCGACGAAATGGACTTCGAGAGGCCGCTCGAGATATGCACCCCGTATCTCGGCAAGCTGGTCGGCAAATACACCGACTGGACTCCGCTCGAGCGCCGCGGCGAATTATTCGCCGAGGATGTCGACACCAGCGATCCGTGGCAATTCAAGAACGTGCGCGTCGTCTGAGCCGCCACACCGCGTCTCGGCCGCCATCAGGGGCGTGGGCCGTAGTGGATTTCGAGGATCGTGAGCCGCCGCGGGCCGGGCGGCAGCTCGACCACCACCTCGTCGTCGATTGCGCGGCGCAATAAGGCGCGTCCGAGCGGGGCATCCATGCTGACGTACCCCTCCGCCATGTCGAATTCATCGGGGCCGACGACCCGCAGCCAGCGCCGTTCGCCGTCCTCGTCCTCGACCCGCACCCAGGCACCGAAATAGACCCGCCTGGCATCGCGGCGCGCGCCCGGTGCGGCGACGTCGACGATCGTCATGCCCTCGAGCCGTTTGCGCAGATGCCGCACGCGGCGCAGGATCTCATGCAGCCGTTTCTTGCCATAGGTGTACTCGGCGTTCTCGGAGCGGTCGCCTTGCGCGGCGGCGGCCGAGACCGCCTGCGTCACCAGCGGCCGCTCAACCTGCCAGAGTTCGTGCAGTTCGTCGCGCAAGCGCTGTGCGCCTTGCGGGGTAATGTACTTCGACGCCGGTGCGGTCGGCGGGCGGTATCGTGACACGAGGCAACAACTCCCCTGGGACCGTCGCGGGCGTGACCTGCGTCCCAGCATTGCACATGAGCTTGAGCAGCCGTTCACAGCGGCCGCGGGCGGGCGGAACGTAAGCTACGCCTCCATGGGCATCAAGTATTACACGCACTTCGTCGCTCAGCAGGATGGCGCGATCGAGTTCAGCGAGTACCGCGGCGTGGTCGAGCTGCTGGGACGCCCGAAACTTGTGCAGTGCGATCAAGAAGTCGCACGGGTGCTCGCCCGCAGTTTCGATCTCGAGGAAGCCGATATCCAGGTCCTTCAATGGCAGCAACTGCACTGAATCCCCTAGCGGGCTTTACTTCCCTTCAATGAAGTCCGCCCTTACCAGCCCCAAGCGATGAACTTGGGGCTTTTTTTCGTTGCGCAAACCCGTTACGGAACATAATGACGGCTTGCCGATCCAATCCTAAGGGCGTCGATCCTCGCGAGGGCGCGTGATCACGCATGTGAGCCGTTGGCGTTGCCATCAGGTTGAATTGCTGTAATAGTGGGGGTTTTTCCCGGCCCACTAAGCGATCGAACGGAATGTTGCGACGTAACAAAATGCGGTCTCTGAGCCTGCGACCGATGCTGATACCTCGGGTCGTCGCCATCGCGGCGGTATGCCTGAGCGTCGGTGCCTGTTCCCTGCTGCGTCCGCCGCCGCCGCCGGGACAGCGCCTCGCGGTGCGGTCGCCGCCAGTCGCGAAGCCTGAGCCGCCAAGGCCGGTGGCACTCGAGCGATTCGTGCTCAAGGGCCCGAACGACGATGTCGTCGGCTATGTGCAGCGGACCCGGATCGGCAAGCACGACACCTTGTCGGATGTCGCCCGGCGCTTCGATTTAGGCTACGACGAGATCGTGCTCGCCAACCCGGGCGTCGATCCCTGGCTGCCCGGCGTAGGCCGCGTCGTCGTGGTGCCGACCCAGTTCGTGCTGCCCGACGCCCCGCACACGGGGGTGGTGGTGAATGTGGCGGCGATGCGGATCTTTTATTACCCGCCGCACAAGGCGCACCAGCCGCAGATCGTCTATACGCACCCGATCGGCATCGGCCGGGTGGCCTGGCAGACGCCGGAGGGAACCACTCGCATCATCGGCAAGCAGAAGCACCCGGTCTGGATCGTGCCGAAGTCGATTCTCGCCGAGCACGCCAAGGACGGTCAGCCCTTGCCGCCTATCGTCCCGGCCGGGCCGAACAATCCGCTCGGCAATTATCTGTTCCTCCTCGGCTGGCCGGGCTATTTGATTCACGGCACCGACAAGCCCTACGGTGTCGGCATGCGGGTCAGCCATGGCTGCATGCATCTGTACCCGGAGGACATCAAAGCATTTTTCAAGATGATTCCGGTGGGCACCAAGGTCACCGTCGTCAACCAGCCCGATGTTTTCGGCTGGCGCAATGGCACGATCTACATGCAGTCTTTCCACGTTTTGAAGGACGACAAGCGTGACTGGGCCAAGGATCGGCGGCAATTGCTCGTGCGCCTGCTGCGCTCGAGCCTGCGCGAGGCACGCTCGCGCCGTCGGCGGCCGAAGCTTTTGGGCCGGATCGACTGGCGGCGGATCATTGCGCTGTCACGCTCGCCGCGCGGTGTGCCGGTTGCGATCACCGACGGCACTCCGGGGGTGGACACGATCATCGCGCGCGCGCCGCTGGTTGCGGACACCGTGCCGAAAGGCTCGAAATGGAGCGGTGTCAACGAATTGTCGATCAGTACGCAGAGCTACGATGCGTTGACCGGTAAGCGCGTCAAGCCGAAGCCGGACACGGTGGCGCCGGCATCCGCTCCCTAGGCACAAGCACGGCGAGCGCCTTGCTGCTCGCCGCGCTGCTCGCGGCCGCGCAGGTCGCGCTCGCGGCTCCGCGCGGGCCGCATTCTTATGCGAATCTCGATGCGTTTCGCGTCACCCATGTCGATCTGAGCCTCACCGCCGATTTCACCTGGCGACAGCTGCGTGGCGTGGCGATCCTGAGCGTGCACCGCCTGGATCCGCAGGCCACTCACCTGGTTCTCGATACGCGGGATCTGAACATCAGCGCAGTCGCGCAGCTGACGCGCCACGTGCTCGGCGCCACCGAGAAGCTCGCGCCTTTCTGGGTCAGCCGGCCGTTTCATCTGCGGTTGGCCGACCCGGTGAACGGTTCCGCCCTGGTCATCGACCTGCCGCCATCGCACGTCTCGACACTGTCGATCCGCATCGAGTACGCAACCGCGCGGCGCGCCGCGGGCGTGCACTGGACGACGGCGCGTTCGGGCGGCCGCGGCCCGCGGATCTTCTACGCACTGTCCGGATCGCGTGGCGTGCGCGGCTGGATTCCGTTGCAAGACACGCCGCGCGCGCCGATCACGCTGCGCGTGCATGTGCATACGCCGGCGCACATGGTGGCGCTGCTGAGCGGGGCACGCGATCTCGGTGTCAAGAGCGTGGCGCTGCCGACAGCCAAGCGCGCCGCCGACCACTGGCTGGTGATCACCCGGCCGATCCTCCCGTCCCGGCTCGATCTGGTCGTCGGCGACCTGAAATTCGCCGCGATCGGTTCCACGGCGGGCGTGTATGCCGCCGGATGGAGCGCCCGCGGCCCGGCGCGGGACCTGCGCGCCGCCGTCGCCGTCCAGGCCGCCGGCGACGGACTGGTCGGGCGCAGCGCGGCGCCGCGGCGCGACTACGTCATGATGCCGGCCGATTTCCCCTTCGCTTTCGTGTGCGCGCCGCGCCTGAGTTTGCTGTCGCCGACGCTCTTCGGAGTGCAACGGCGCCTCGTGCCGCTGGCGGCGCGACTGCCTTTTGCCGATGCCGAGGACTTGCTCATGCCGGCCCGCCGTTCCGATCGCTGGATCGGCCAGGCGTTTGCCGCCTACCTTCAGAGTCGCATCGCCGAGGCGCAATACGGAGCGCGCAGTGCCGCGGTTCTCGACACACTCGATCTGCTCAGCCTGCGCGAGGCCCTGGGCAGCCATGGGCTTGCCGGCGCCAGCCTCGGCTATGACAAGGGTCGGCTGTTCCTTGACTTTCTGGCGGCGAGTTTCGGGCGCAAGGACTTCGATGCTTTCATCAAGAAGTATTACGCGCGATTTTCCAACCATCGGGTGCGCAGCGCGCAGTTCGAGGACTTTCTCACGCGGCATCTGCTCGCGCATGCTCCGGGCGCGATCCGCGCGAGCGATCTGGCCGCATGGATTCAGGATCCGGGTCTGCCGCAGCAGGCGGTCCTGCCCGACGCGACGGCTTTGCGTGCCATCGACGCCGCTCGCAAGGATTGGCTCGCCGGTCGAACGAGCGCCGCCGGCATCCACGCCGGGCACTGGGCTGCCGAGGATTGGATCTACTTTCTACGCGAGCTGCCGCCACGGCTCGGTGCCGCACCGCTCGCCGCACTCGATGCGGCCTATTCGCCCATGCGCTCGGGCGATGCGATGCGCGAGAGTCTGTGGCTGCGGCTCGCGATCGACAACGATTACCGACCCGGTGTCGAGGCGGTGCAGGCCTATCTGCGCTCGACCGGCCGGATCGATCTGATCGCGCCTGTGTACGCCGCGCTGATGAGGTCCAAGCGGGATGCGCGGCTTGCGCGGCACGTTTATTCGCTGGCCCGCCCCGGCTATGATCCACTTGCCGCGGCGCTCATCGATGAAATCGTCAATCCGCGTGTCGGGGGTGGCTCGAAGTGATCAGCGAATGGATGAGAATCATGCTCGAGGAGATCGCGCGCAAGAGCGCCGAGGCCGATCAGGCGCGATTCGAGCAACAACGACGACGGGAGGAGCGGGCGCAGACGCCGGCCGTTGGCCGGAAACCCGGATGATCCCGCTAAAGGACGACAGTCGCTCGGCGTCCCGGCCGGTGGTGACGATCGGGCTGATCGCGCTGTGCTGCGCGGTCTTTCTCTGGCAATCCTCGCTCAGCGAGCTCATGGCCGGCCGCGCGATCGATGCGCTCGGCGCGATCCCGGCGGTCGTGATGGGCAACGCGCGCCTGCCGCCGGATCTGCTCTGGGTGCCGCGTTACGCGCCGATTTTCACCTCCCTGTTCCTGCATGCGAGCTGGATGCACCTGCTCGGCAACATGCTGTTCCTGTGGATCTTCGGTCACGGTGTCGAGGATTACATGGGGCCGGCGCGCTTCCTGGTCTTCTATCTGATCTGCGGAGTGGCCGCCTTCCTGACGCCGGCACTGGCGACTCCGCACTCGGCGTATCCGATCATCGGTGCGAGCGGTGCGATCTCGGGCGTGCTCGGCGCCTATTTCTTGACGTTTCCCCGCGCGCGGATCCTGACGCTCGTCGTGCTGCCGTTCTTCTTCACGACGGTGAATTTGCCGGCGATGTTGTTGTTGCTGGTCTGGTTCATCGTCCAACTCGTCAGCCACTTCACGGACCATGGTGGCGGAGTCGCCTTTCTGGCGCACATCGGCGGCTTCATCGCCGGCATCGCGCTCGCGCCGACCTTCAGGCGCCGCGATGGACGCCCGGTCCAGGTGTGATAGAGTCCCCGCGGGCGCACGCGGGGGATGATGCGATTGCCGATGCCGAGTGAAACGGTTCCGCAGATCGACGAGCGGTGGCATCGGCAGGCGTCGATGCGGCGGCTGCCGACCGGGCGGGCCGCGTTCGTCGGGCGCACGCTGCGCGGGCCCGTGAACCGGGCGGTTGCCCTGACGAGTTTCACTGAATTCCAGGCTGAGTTCGGCGGCCTTTGGCAGCCGAGTCCGCTCGGCTACGCGCTCGAACAGTTCTTCGACAACGGCGGCCGGGAGGCCTACGTGGTGCGCGTCGCGAACGGCGCGCGTCCGGCGACGTTGACGCTGCCGGCGGGCGACGGCGATGCGCTGGTGCTGCACGCGGCACGGCCCGGAACCCGTGAGTTCCTGCGTGCCTGCGTCGATTACGACCAGGTGTGCGCCGACGAGGTCGCGAGCTTCAACCTGACGGTGCAGAGGGTCCGCGCGCAGGGCTCGGCGCACGTCGAGGATCAGGAAATCTTTGCCGGGGTGTCGGTCCGGCCGGGCGATTCGCGCCATCTCGCTCATGTATTGGCACGTTCCGAACTGATCCGTTCGATCGCCCCGGCGCCGCCGGTGCGCCCGCACCGCACCGTCGACGCGGCGAGCGGTCTGGCGACCGGCTGGATCGGTTCGAATGCCGACGGTGATGACGGCGCGCCCCTGAGCGATTACGATTTGATCGGTAGCGCGGTCGAGCGCACCGGCTTGCACGCGCTGGATGCCGCGTTGCACTTCGATTTCCTGTATCTGCCGCCGATCGCGCGTGACCGCGATCTGGGGGTCTCGGCGCTGGTGGTCGCGGCGCGTTTTTGTCACGAGCGCCGCGCACTGCTCATCGTCGATCCGCCGAGCGCATGGCATACGGCGGACGACGCGCTGCGCGCACTGCAGGATTGGGGCTTCACGAGCGAGGATGCGCTGATGTATTTCCCGCGCATCCTCGCCTACGACAAATTGCGCGGTCGATTCGACACCTTCGCCTCCGGCGGCGCGGTCGCCGGTTTGCTCGCCCGTCGGGATGCGCAGCTGCAGGTCTGGGAAGAGCGTGCCGATGCGCCGGATCCGGTGTTGAGACCCGGATACAAAGCCGTCTGCCAGATCACCGAGGCGCAACGCGCGAAACTCTGGGGCTTCGGCGTGAATGTCCTGCAGTCGGTGCGTTCGGCCACGCGACGGCCGTTGCGGGCGCGTACGCTCGCGGCCGGTAGCGCCGCCGACTTCCTCTACCTCGCGCCACGACGTGCCGCCCAGTACATCGTCAATTGCGTCGTGCACGGTACGCGCTGGAGCGCCGAACTCGCTCCTGAGCCGCACGTGCTGCGGGCCGTCGAGGAGCAAGTGCGCGAATTCCTCTCGGATCTGCACCGCGGCGGCGCATTCGCCGGACGCAGCCTCGAGGACGCGTTCTTCGTCATCTGCGATCGACGAGTGAACGCCCAGGCGACGGATGCGGATCAGGGTTTGAACCTGTTGATGGGATTTGCGGCCTCGCGTCCCGGGGAATTTCACTCGTATCGAATCCACCATGGTCCCGGGGGCAGCGCGGCGCGGGCCGTCACGCTGAACCGTCTGCACGATCTGCGTTTCAGTCCCGAGCAGATCGAGTGGGCCGAGCGGCTGGCGAGCCGCCTCGAGGCCTAGGAGCGCATCGGTTCGACGGTGTTGACCGCGCCACGGCGGGCACGCAGGCGCCGTTCGATTTCCTCGCTCAGGGAGTCGGCGTGGCCGGCGCGGGCGCCGGCCGGCGGCGCGAGCCGCGGCAGAAGCGGCAGCGACGCGATGGCGAGGCGGGTTTTCTGATATCCCGCCTCGATCACACGGTCGAATGCCCGCCAGTTCAGAAGATCGACGTCGTCGATCGCCGGCCGCAGAATCACGTCCGCCAGGGCGCGTTGCGCGGCGGCGCCCGAGTCCCCGCCCACCATGCCGGCGCGCATCAGCACCTGGAAGATGTTGAGGGATCGGCGCTGACGGGGCTTGCGCTGCCCGTGCGCCGCCGCGGGCGCCGCGGCGCCGGCCTCGGCGCGGCTCAGCAGCGAGTGGTCCAAACCCGCGTCGCTCGCGATGATGAAGCCGGGCGTGCGCTGGTGCATCAGGTCGATCGGTAGATTGTTGATCGCCGCGCCGTCGACCAGGATTTCGTTTTCGCCGAACACCGGCGGCATCACGCCCGGAATCGCGACCGAGGCCCGCAGCGCCCGCCACAGCAGGCCGCTGGCATGGTTGGCGGTGCGGCCGGTTGCGAGGTTCGAACTCGCACAGAAGAACGGCACGCGCAGATCCTCGATGAGCGTGTCGCCGAATTCGCCGCGCAGCAGTCGCGACACCTTTTGGCCGCGGGTCAGGGCCAGATAGGGGAAGGTGTAGTCGTTCACCGGGTTGGTGCGCACGAAGCAGCGGTGGTACCGGACGCGCATGTCCTCGTCGCTCCAGCCCATCGCCACTCCGGCGGCGATGATCGAGCCGATGCTGGCACCGCCTACGTGGTCGATGGGCACGCGTGCCTCGCGCAGCGCGCGGATGGCGCCGAGATGCGCGAAGCCGCGGGCGCCGCCACCAGAGAGCACGAGACCGACGCCGCGGCGTGTGAGCAGACGCGCGACACGGGCGACATCCTGGTCGTCGACGACATGGTGATGGCGCTCGACGTTCGCGCAGGCGAGCCAGTCGCGCGCCCGTCCCGGCGCGAAGGAGCCGCCGTGCAGGAGCACCAGTTCGCAGGGCGCGTGCGCCGCCGCGGCCACCGCGAGCGGTGCCGGCGACCATGGGCGCGGTGTGCCGCGGGCGTCGGCGGTGAGCAGCACCACGTCGGCCTGGCGGCCGCATTGCCGGGTCCACGCCGATGCGTCGGTATCGGCCAGATAGACGACATAGTCGTTGGCTTCCTCGACGCGATTGAACCAGTCGCTGGTGTGCGAGCTTGCGCGCACATCCCAGAGCATTTCAGCACGGCCCAGTGCCGAGAGTTCCGTGACCAGGCGCGTCGCGAACTCCGCGGCCCCGGCGTCCGGACCGTTCGGCAGGATCACGAAGGCGCGGGCACGGTGCGGCGGCGTCGAACGCCGTCCCATGCGGGCGAGCCGCCGGGCGCACAGGCGTGCGATGGCGAGCGCGAAACGCGGCGAGCCTTCGGCCGTGCGGTCGAGCGCGAAGCGCTCGAACTTCAGCAGTTCACTGTCGCGCACGGCCACGACGCGTGCGCCGTGTGGTTCGCCGAGGAGCCAGCCGAGTTCGCCGACGATTTCTCCCGGTCCGATTTCGATGCGCTGGCCGTGTTCGCCGTCCGGGTGCAAGCCAAGGCGGCCATTGACGAGCAGGAAGACGCCGTCGGAGGCGCTGCCGTCCTCGAACAGCGTCGCTCCGGCCGGCAAAGAGAAGTGCACCGCGCCGGCGGCCAGACCGCGCAGAGCCGCCTCCTCGACGCCATCGAGCGCCTTGCAGCTGCGCAGCCTTTCGGCGGCGCCGCCCGTTTCAGCCTCCACCAGCGCTTGTTCGTCTTCCAAGGCCATGGTCGTTCCGTGTGTTCGGTATAAAAGACCGCTGTTCGATACAGCGGCCGGGTATGCCGTGTCCTTTAACGCAGGCGCCGGCTTTATTGACGGGATATGTGAACGCGCGCACCATCCGGTGCCCATCGACCCGGGAGGAATTCGTCGATGGCGAGGCAGTTCGAGACGGTGGTGTTTTCGCACGGCAAGGAAAGCGGTCCCGCGGGTGACAAGATCACGGCGATGGCGGCTGTCGTGCGCGAGGCGGGCTACGCGGCCGTGTCGGTCGACTATCGGGGCATGGACGATCCTCGGCTGCGGGTCGAGCGCTTGGTCGAGGAAGGCAGGAAGAGCCTCGGCCCGCTGGTGCTCGTCGGATCGAGTCTCGGCGGGCACGTGTCGGCGGCGGCGGCGCGCACTCTCGGAGCGCGCGGATTGTTCCTGCTCGCGCCGGCTTTCTACATGCCGGGATTCGAAGCGCATACGCCCCGGGAACCGGGCTGTCCGGCCACGATCGTGCATGGCTGGCGCGACGACGTGGTGCCGGTCGCGAACAGCATTCGCTGGGCGGGCGAAAGGTTCGCGACATTGCATGTGCTCGACTCCGATCACCGCCTGCGGGACCGGATCGTCGAGATTTGCACGCTACTGCGCGCGTTTCTCGAGGCCTTGGGCTGAGCGCTAAGGGGTGGTCGAGGCCGGCTCAGTGCGCCGGCTTCGGGGCCCCATCGCCGAGCGACTCGTTCTGGGCAATTTCCCGCCAGCTCTCGCCGATCCGCTCCCCGCAGCGCAGGCTCATGGAGCGAAATCCCGCCGCCAAGGACGCGATCGACGCCTTCACGTAGGTTTGTCCCGACGGGGACTGCAGGAAGGCGAGAATGTTGCGAAGGTCGGCGTCGCTCAAGCCGCGGTAGCCGTAGGCTAGATAGCGTACGAGCGGCGCCTTCAGACTCTGTTCGAGAGCCAGCGGTGGCGCCGCCGGCGCGTTCTTTGCCACCCGCTTTTCAGCTTCTTGCAGGTTCAGTCCGTAGCCCATCGCCTTGCCGACCGCGAGCGAACGGCCGATCGTCAGGTAGACCGTCGCCGCCGACTCGGTCGACCGTGAGGCGGTCGCGAGCTGCTTGAACAAGGCGTCACGCGCCGGTGTCGACGG
>JABEVI010000147.1 GCA_013044085.1 Steroidobacteraceae bacterium | reverse complement strand
GTATCATCAAAACTTCGCCACGCGGCACCCGGACAATCCCTACATTGCGAGCATCGATGCGCCGAAGCTGCGGGCGCTCGCGCAATTTTTCCCCGCTCTGTACGTCGCCAAGCCGGTGCTGGTCACGCGCAGCGAATCCCGCGGCGCCGCGCCGCCCTGACGGAGCTTCACATGCACGCGATGGTCCTGAAGCAGCCGAAGACACCGCTCGAGTGGACCGAGCTGCCGGACCGTCAACTCGCTACGAGCTTCTGTGGGAGGAACGGCAGTTGTTGTCGGTCGCGAACCTGACGTGCAAGGACGGACTCGACTTCCTCGCCCTCGCCGACCTGCGCAATGGGCGTTTCGAAGGCACCGCGATCTCGGCGAACGGCGCGAGCGGTTCGCGGACCGTGGGTCTATAATTCGTGGCTGTCACTCCCATGAATATCGCGCTGACCGTTTCGCTGTTCTCGTTCCTCGCCGCGGTGGCGGCGGCGCTGGTCGTCGGCGCGATCCTGCGCGCGCGGCACGCTGAGGAGCGATCCAAGGTGCTCGAGAAGGCGCTGCAGGAGAGCGCGGCGCAGCTCAGCAGCGCCGAGCAGGCGAGGGCGCGCCTGGAGATCACGATCGAGAAGGAGCAGCAGGCGGCGCGTGAAAAGCTCGCGTTGCTGATGGACGCCCAGGCGAGCATGTCGGATCAGTTCAAGAACCTGGCGAACGGCATCCTCGAGGAAAAGGCGAAGCGCTTTACCGAACAGAACCAGGCGAATCTCGGCCAGCTGCTCGATCCGTTGAAAACCCAGCTCACCGAGTTCAAGAGCCAGGTGCAGCGGGTCTATGAAACGGAGGGCAAGGAGCGTTCGGCGCTCGCCGCGCAGGTCAGGCAGCTCATGGAGCTGAACCAGACCTTGAGCGAGAAGGCCAACAATCTGACCCGGGCGCTGCAGGGTTCGAGCAAGGCGCAGGGCAACTGGGGCGAATTGATCCTCGAACGGCTGCTCGAGAATGCGGGCCTGCGCGAAGGCGAGGAGTACGTGCTGCAGGAGAGCTTTGTGCGCGAGGACGGCAGCCGCGCGCTGCCGGACGTGATCGTGCAGCTGCCGAACGAACGCAGTCTCGTCATCGATGCCAAGGTGTCGCTGAACGCGTACGAGGAATACGCGAGCGGCGAGGATGAGGCCGTCCGGGAAGGCGCGCGCAAGCGCCATCTGGAGTCGCTGCGCAACCACATTCGCGGGCTTGCGGAGCGCAATTATCAGTCGCTGCATCAGTTGAAGTCACTTGACTGCGTGGTGATGTTCATTCCGATCGAGCCCGCGTTCATGCTCGCGGTGACGAGCGACCGGGATCTGTTCCAGGACGCGTGGAATCGCAACGTGCTGCTGGTCAGTCCCTCGACGCTGATGTTCGTGATCCGCACCGTTGCGCACCTGTGGCGTCAGGAGGCGCAGAACCGCAATGCGCAGGCAATCGCCAGCCGCGGCGCCGAGCTATATGACAAGTTCGCGGCATTCATCGCGGACCTCGAGGACGTCGGCAAGCGGTTGAAACAGGCCGAGGCGAGCTATGAAGAGGCGCACCGCAAGCTTGCCACCGGCCGCGGCAACCTGGTGCGCCAGGCCGAGATGCTCCGGGATCTCGGTGTCAAACCGACCAAGGCGTTGCCCTTGAATCTGGTGGATCGATCGGAGGATGCGGTGGCGGCACCGCCGACCTGAGGTCATGGTCGCCATCCGCCAATGGGTCGCATGGATCGGCATGGCCGCCGCGCTCGGGGCGGCTGTCGGCGCGCATGCCGCATCGCCCGCGGCGCTGTGCGCTCGGCTTGGAACGAGTGACCGGCTGCGCGCCCTTCCGGCGGCGCTCGTGCCGGCGGCGATGCGCATCTTCAAGCTCGGTGCGATGCCCGCCGCCGAAGTCGAGCGGTCAACGGTCTTCCGTTGTTTCGATCATCGCGTGTTGCTGTGCAACTTTGGCGCCAACTTGTCCTGCGGCAAGGCCGATGCCCGCCGGGATCTACCCGCGGCGTCCGCCTGGTGTGCGCGCCACCCCGGATCGTCCTTCATCCCGATGTACCTGACCGGACACGACACGATTTATGCTTGGCGCTGCGAGGGGGCGCACGCCACCACCGGCGCATCGCGGTTGCGGGTCGATGCCCGCGGCTTCATCGCCTCCCATTGGCGGCGGATGGAAATGACAACCGGGATCGCGTCAGCGGCCCGAAAAATGGGTCAGTGAGTCATTCCATCGATCATTGACGCGAACCCCGGCGGACCAAGCAAAACCGGGGTTGACGTCGATGGATATCAAGGTCGCGAAGTTCGCGGGGATCGTCGGGCTCGCGCTCGCTGTGCTCGTCACCGGCCGCAGCATGGCCGCCAGTGGATGCCTGCCGCTCCAGAGCCCAGTCTCGCCGACCGAATTCTTGCGTCTGTTGGTGCAGCACTTCCTTCCGCAGGTGCACACCGTCGGTCCCGTGCCACCGTCTTCCCCGGCGGGGGGCGCTTGTTATGCCCATGCCACGATTTTCTTCGCGCCGCGCGGTCAAGGTCAGCCAGCGATGGCTGACGGCAGTCAGGCACTCCGCGCCACATCGGTGAGTCATTTCACCGCCGTTCGACGCGACCCTACAATGTGGGAGAACTTAAGCAGGGGAGAAACAGCATGACTCGACAATACCGGCATCCGCTCGCCTGGCCCGCGTGGCTCAGTCTGATGGTCGCGGGCTGCGGCGCGGCACAAGGGTACGGGCACCTTACGTTGACCGATCCTTACCTGGGTGGCATGAAGGCTGCGGTTATTACCGTGCCGGCCGGCTGGAAG
>JABEVI010000146.1 GCA_013044085.1 Steroidobacteraceae bacterium | reverse complement strand
TCCTCGCGCGCGAGCCGCGACAATCGCGCTGCGAGGCCGAGATCCTCCGCGTACGCGAACATCAGCGACAACGCCGTCGACGCGGCCTTCTTCTCGCAATTGGCATGGTCGATCACGAGGATCTCGCGGGCGCCAACCGCCGCCTCGATCCACGCCGTCGGTGTCGCCACGCGCAACAACGCTTGCTCGTGGGCGGCGTTCACGGCCGCAGCACGGCGAGCGCGGCGCGCAGTTCGCGCGCCGACTGGTAGCGTTCGGCAGGCGTCTTGGCGAGCAGCCGCGAGAGCATGGGCTCGTAGCGCCCGAGTTCCGGCGCGAGCCGCGGCAGCGGTGCGCGCTTGTGCTTGTAGATCACCTCCATCGCCGAACCGCCGCGGAATGGCTTCTGTCCGGTCAGCATCTCGTAGAAGATCACGCCCAGGCTGTACAGATCGCTGCGTGCATCGATCGGCTCGGCGTGGCCCTGCTCCGGACTCATGTAGTAGGGCGTGCCGAAGATCTCGCGCGCGCCGGTCAAATCCGTGGCGAACGCGTTCGCCTTGGCAAGTCCGAAATCGATCAGGCAGAGGCTGCCGTCGGCACGCAGCATGATGTTGGCCGGCTTCAAGTCCCGGTGCAGTACGCCGACCGAATGGATCGCCTCGAGCGCACTCGCCACCTGATCGAGATAGCCGACCGCGGCGGCCGCCGTCAACGGTGTCTTCAGCCGCTCGCGCAGGTCGCCCGCCGGAAAATGCTCCATCGCGATGTAGGCATGATCGTCGGCCACACCGAGGTCGAAGATGCGCACGATATGCTCGTGCGCGAGCCCGGCGACGATCTCGTACTCCTGGATGAAACGGTCGAAGCCGGCGACCTTGTCGGAGACGTCCGGGACCTGGCTGAAGACCTTGAGGACGACGACGCGGCCGGCGCGCTCGCTCTCGGCAAGATAGACCGCACACATGCCGCCGCTGCCGACCTGTTTGATGAAACGGTGGCCGCGAATCATCACGGATCCGAAGCGACAACGCTCTTCGTAGCTCGACTGAGCGCGTCGCACGGCGAGCCCCTGGCGCCGTTCGCGCGCTGCCGCGCCGAGCGCGCCGATCAAGGCCGCGTGGTCGACTCTCTCCCCTTGCAGGACCCGCAAGCCGGCTCCTTCGGCGGGCAGCCCCTGCGCCGAGCGCGCGAGCGCGACGAAGACGAGCGGCGCGAATGCCGGCCGTGCGCGCAATTCGCACGCGAGCCTCGCAAGCTCCTCGCAGGACTCGGCGGCGACGATCACGGCCGCATCGAAACCGCCGGCCTCGAACTCCGGTTCGATGGGCGCATCCTCGCCGAACGCATGCTCGTGGATGACCGCATCGGGCCACTCGATCTCGACATGCTTGCGCACGAGCAGCCTCTGCTCGGCTCGCGCGGCCACGACGAGAAGCCGCAGGGACATCGGCGGGGCGGCCTAGACGGCGCGAACCGGCTTGACCGCGCGCCCGGCGGCGTCGCGCCGCTGCTGCTTGACGCTGTCGGATCGTTCGCCCTGCAGGCGCGCGAGGTACTCCGGCGTGATGTCGCCGGTCACGTATTCGCCGGAGAAACAGGAGGTGTCGAACTGCTGGATGTTCGCATTGTCGTGGCGCACGGCGTGCTCGAGCTCCGGGAGATCCTGGTAGATCAGCCAGTCTGCGCCGATGATCTGGCGAACCTCCTCGTCGGTGTGACCCGCGGCGACGAGTTCATCGGCATTCGGCATGTCGATGCCATAGACGTTCGGATAGCGGACCGGAGGCGCGGCCGAGGCGAAGTAAACCTTGCGTGCGCCCGCCTCGCGCGCGATTTCGATGATCTGTGCCGAAGTCGTGCCGCGCACGATCGAGTCGTCGACGAGCAGCACGTTCTTGCCGCGAAACTCCAGATCGATCGCATTCAATTTGCTGCGCACGGATTTCTTGCGCTCCGCCTGACCCGGCATGATGAACGTGCGGCCGATGTAGCGGTTCTTGATGAAACCCTCGCGGTACTTCACTCCGAGGCGCTGCGCGACCTGAACCGCGCTCGTTCGGCTGGTGTCCGGAATCGGGATCACGACGTCGATGTCGTGATCCGGCCGTTCACGCTTGATCTTCTCCGCAAGGTGCTCGCCCATCCGCAGCCGCGCCTTGTACACGGAGATGTTGTCGATGATCGAGTCGGGCCGCGCAAAATAGACGAACTCGAAGATGCACGGCGTATGCCGTACCGCCGCGACGCAGGCATGCGCGTAGAAGCGGCCGCGCTCGTCGATGAACACCGCCTCGCCCGGCGCGACGTCGCGCACGAGCTTGAAACCGAGCATGTCGAGGGCGACGCTCTCGGAGGCCAGCATCCACTCGACCCCCTTCGGGGTCTCACGCGAACCGATCACCAGCGGACGTATGCCGTTGGGATCGCGAAATCCGAGGATGCCGTGGCCGATCACCATCGCGACGACCGCATAGCCGCCGCGGCAACGGCGATATACCGCGTTCACCGCCGCGAAGATGTCGGCCGGCGTGACTCGCGGCGTGCCGACGCGCTGCATCTCCGAGGCGAGCACGTTCAGCAGAACCTCGGAGTCGGAGCGCGTGTTCAGGTGGCGGCGGTCCTCGCGCACCAGCACCTCGGCCAACTCCCGCGCGTTCGTCAAGTTCCCGTTGTGGCCGAGGCAGATCCCGTACGGGGAGTTGACGTAGAAGGGCTGCGCCTCCAGGGCGTTGTCACAGCCCGCGGTCGGATACCGCACGTGTCCTATGCCGACGTTGCCCTGCAGCTTGAGCATGTGCTTTTGCTGAAAGACGTCGCGCACGAGGCCCGAGTCCTTGCGCATGTACAGCGCGCCGTTCTCGCACGTCATGATGCCGGCGGCGTCCTGACCGCGATGCTGCAGGACCGTCAACGCGTCATAGATCCGCTGGTTGACCGCTTCGACCCCGACTATTCCAACGATTCCGCACATTGAAAGACCTCCGGCTCAGCCGCCGCCGACTTTGAACACCCGCTCGCCTTTCGCCCAATGCGCGCCGCCATCACCGACCATGACGCGAACCCAGCCGCCGATCATCTGGCCGTAGGGGATCAGCTTCGAGCGGTTCCACCAAGCCTCATGGTTCAAGTGCACCAAGTCACCGCCGATCACCAGCAATCCGACCAAAATCGCGCCACGCAACGCACCGAACAGCACGCCGAGCACCCGATCGACAAAGCCCAGGCCGGCACTGCGCATCAGGTAGGCGGTCAGAGCGCCGACGAAACTGCCGATAAGCAGGACGAGGACGAGGATGATCAGGCGGGCGACCCACGGCCGCACCGAGGGTGCCGCGAGGTAGCCGCCCAAATGAGGTTCGATTCTCGGGCCGAAAACCCAGGCCGCAATCACTCCGCCGACCAGGAACACCAGTGAAACCGCCTCGCGCACGAAGCCACGCACCAGGCCCGCCACGATCGAGACCAGCAACACCAGGCAAATAACGATATCGGCACCATTCACGCCGCGATCCCCTTGCGAGTCGAAACGCCGAGCCGCGCGCCCCGCACGAGCGGGCGCACGTAGTTTACCCGAGCCCCGCCCGTCAGGTGTGGAACAACGCGTGCTGGCGCCAATTCCTCAATGGCCGGGCGGTACGAGGCTCGCACGCTGACCGTGCGCCTCGAATTTCCTCGCCGTCGACAGCGCCGCCGCCCGATCGGGAAAGGAGCCGACCCGCACACGATGCATGCTGTGCGCCCCGTGACCGACCGAGGAGATATAGGCCGCGTAACCGCGAGCCTTCCACAGGCGCGCCAGTCGCAGAGCGTTCGCGCGATCCTCGAAGCTGCCGAGTTGTATCGTCCAGCGTGCGTGGCTCGGGATGGATATCGGGGAGGAATGCGGCTTTTCAAGCCGCTGGGGGACGCGCTGCGGCGGGCGGGTGGGCGCCGGTATGGGCGTGGACGTGGGCGTGGGCATAGGCGTTGGCGCGGCAGACGCAATTACCGATGGCGCACTGGCCGCTCGGACGGGCGGCTGTTGCCGCACGAGTGGGGCCGACGAAGGCCGCGACGCGGGTTCGTGCGAGGCCAAATTGACGGTCACGGTACGCATCGAGCCACCGCCCACGGTGCCGCCCGGCGTGAGGCGATTCGCACCGGAGAGCAGCTCGGGAACGACCAGCACGACGATCGCGACCAGAATCGCGGCGCCGACCAGACGTTCCTTCACACGACGTTCCATGCCGACGAATGCCTCTCAACGCCTTTGATCGACGAGCGGCAGCAAGCCGCGCGCCTCGAGCCAGTCGAGGCCCGGACCGACGATGTGGAAAGACCCAAACACCACGATCCGATCACCGCCGGCGGCGGTCGCGAGCGCCGCCGCGCAGGCCTCGGCCAGCGTTTCGGCGACCGCGACGGGTGCCTTCAGGCCACGGCCGGCACGCGCCGCGAGCGCCTCACCGCTCTGGCCGCGCTCCCCCTCGGTCGAGACGAACCACCAGGCATCGACCACGTCCGCAAGCGCCGCGACCACCGCCACCGCGTCCTTGTCGGCGAGCACTCCGCACACGGCGATCGTGCGCCCCTTCACCGGCAGCGCACGCAGATGTCCGGCGAGCACCCGGGCCGCATCCGGATTGTGGGCGACGTCCAGGATCCACGTGGGGCGATCCGCGGCGAGCGGCTCGACCACCTGGAAACGGCCGGCGAGCTGGACGGAGCGCAGACCTTGCGCGATCGCCTCGGCGCTGATCACGAGCGGCGGGGCGATCTGCTCGAGCGCGGCAATCGCCGTGGCCGCGTTGTCGTACTGCGCCGCGCCGCGTAGATTCGGCGCCGGCAGCCCCGGAAGGTCCCAGCGCGGTCCACGGTAATGCCAGCGCTCAGCGTCGAGGACACGGTCGAATTGCACGCCGATACGCAACGGCCGCGCGCCGACCGCAATGGCCGTATCCAGCACGACGGCGGGCAGTGCGCGTCCACCGAGGACCGCGGCGCGGCCCTTTCGGAAGATGCCGGCCTTCTCGCGGCCGATCGCCTCGAGCGTCTCGCCGAGATACTCCTGGTGGTCGAGGCCGATGCTGACGACCACCGCGACGTCCGGATCGACGACATTGACCGCATCGAGACGGCCACCCATGCCGATTTCGAGCACCCAGGCGTCGAGACGCGCGGCTTCGAAAATAACCAGGGCGGCGAGCGTGTTGTACTCGAAGAATGTCAGGCCGATCTCGCCACGTGCCGCCTCGATGCGCGCGAACGCCTGTATCAGCTCCCGCGTCTCGACCAGCCGGTCGCCAATGCGGATCCGCTCTCGGTAATCGCGCAAATGCGGCGAACTGAACACACCGACCCGGTAGCCCGCGGCGGCGAGAATCGCCGAGCTCATCGCGACGACCGAGCCCTTGCCGTTCGTGCCGGCGACCGTGACGATCGGCAGCGCCGGTCTGCGCAATTCGAGGCGCTCGAGCACCGTACCGAGCCGCGACAGGCCGAGTTCGATCGGCCGCGGATGCACGCGCGACTGGTATTCGAGCCAGTCCTCGAGAGTGGACGGGAAATCACTGGCCAAATCGGCGGCCTCCGGTTTGTGCGGTGTTGCCGCGCGCCCTCAAGCCGGGGCGGGCTCCTTGCCGGTGAACAGGCGCAGAATGGCCGCAATCTGGTCGCGCATCTCGCGCCGATCGACGATCATGTCGAGCGCGCCATGTTCGAGGAGGAATTCACTGCGCTGGAAGCCTTCGGGCAGCGTCTCGCGCACCGTCTGCTGGATCACCCGCGGACCGGCGAATCCGATCAGCGCCTTCGGCTCGCCGATGTTGACGTCACCGAGCATCGCGAGACTCGCCGAAACGCCGCCGGTGGTCGGATCGGTCATCACCGAGATGTAGGGCAGCCGCGCCTCCGACAAGCGCTTCAAGGCGGCGCTGGTTTTCGCCATTTGCAACAGCGAATACAGCGCCTCCTGCATGCGCGCGCCGCCGCTCGCCGCGAAACACACCAACGGCATGCGGTGTTCGAGGCAATGCTCGACGCCGCGGGTGAATTTCTCGCCGACCACGGCGCCCATCGAGCCGCCGAGAAAACGGAACTCGAAGGCGCACGCGACGATGGGCATGCCCGTCAGTTTGCCGGCCATCACGACCAGCGCATCGCGCTCGCCGGTCTGTTTCTTCGCGCTCACGAGGCGGTCCTTGTAGCGCTTCGAATCCTTGAATTTGAGGGGATCCTCCGGTTCGACCTTCGCGGCGAGCTCGACCGTCGAACCCATGTCGAAGAAACGCGCGAGCCGCTCGCGCGCATAGATGCGCATGTGATGTCCGCACTTCGGACAAACGTTCAAGTTGCGCTCGATCTCGGCCCGATAGAGCACGGAGTCGCAGGCCGGACATTTGGTCCACAGGCCTTCCGGTACGGAGCGGGTGCGCCGCTCGGTCTTGATGCGCGACGGGACGATGCGTTCAAACCAGGACATGGCCTATATTAAACCAAATCGGCGGCGCGGCCGTAGAGGATGCCGCGGCCCGGTGCCGGGATCGCGAAATGGGGGGGATAGTCGACCCGCCACAGATAAAGCCCGGCCGCCGGCGCCGTCACGCCGGCCGCCCGGCGGTCGCGGCCGGCGAGTACCCGCGCCATGGCGGCGGCCGGATCCGCCTGCCGCTGGGCATCGAGAAGCGTGCCGACGATGTTGCGCACCATGTGATGCAGATACGCGTTCGCGCTCAGTTCGATCCAGACGAAATCACCGTCGCGGCTCACCGCCGCCGACTCGATCCGTCGTACCGGCGTCGGCGACTGACATTCGATCGAGCGGAACGCGGAGAAATCATGTTCCCCGAGCAGCGCTTGCGCGCCCCGATGCATCGCCTCGGCGTCGAGCGGCCTGTGGATCCAGGCGGCGCGGGCCTCGGCCAGGGCCGAGCGGGCGCTGCGGTTCAAGATACAGTAGCGGTAGGTGCGGCGAATCGCCGAGTGCCGGGCGTGAAATCGCGGCTCGGCCTCGCCCGCCCACTGTAGCGCGATCGAGCGCGGCAGGCGGGTATTCGCACCCAGCACCCAGGCACGCGCCGTACGCACGGCCGTGGTGTCGAAATGAACGACCTGTCCGATCGCGTGCACCCCGGCGTCGGTACGTCCGGCGCAGACCGTGCCGACCGGATGCCCGGCCACGAATGACAACGCCCCCTCCACGGCGTCCTGCAGCGCTCCGGCGTGCGATTGACTCTGCCAGCCGGCATACAGGGTGCCGTCGTACTCGACGACGGCCGCTATGCGGCGTCCGCCCGCGGCCACGTCAGCCGGGCAGAGAGTGCAGCAGGCGCTCGGCCTCCTGTTTCTGGCTCGCCGAGCCCTCCTGCATCACTTCGTCGAGAATGCTGCGTGCACCCTCCGGGTCGCCCATGTCCATGTAAGCGCGGGCCAGATCGAGCTTCGTGCCGACTTCGCTCATCGTCACAGGCTCGAATTCAGCCGACACGTCGCCGGCTACCTGCGGGAGCGCTTCGGTCGGCTCCACGAGCGATTTCGTCGGCGCCGCGTCGGCGCCGCCGAGCATATCGCCCACGTCGAGATCGACGCGACGGCTTCGTTGGCTCGCCTCGAACACTTCGCTCGAGAACAGATCCTCCGGCGCGCGTGGCTGATCGACGGTGTCGCCACCGCCGAGTGCGCCGGCAAGGCGGTCCAGATCCAGATCGACACTGTCGCTGTTGACGGCACGCAACGTCGAGGTCGAGTCCGGGTCATGATGCCCGCCCTCCACCGGCTCGCCGATCTCGATGGCCTTGACCCGCGCCGTCGCACCCGCGTCTTCATCGCCGCGCGGCAGCTGCAAGGTGGGCGCCTCGGCCGGAGCGAGCACCGACGTCTTGGTCGCGCTGTGGCTCGACTCCAGCTCGGAGATGAACGAGGCCTCCAGTTCGCGCTCGAGTTCGGTCAGGTCACGGTCGCGCGCGCGGCTCTCGGCCTCGGCGATCATTCGCCGGGATCGCTCGTCGACGCCCGCGATCATCGTCGGTGCATCCGAATCGGAGGGCGGCGTGGCCGGTTCCAGGTGCGAGCCGCTGAGAGCCGGCGTACCCGTCTCATCGAGCGAGTCCAGATCGAGTCCGAGATCGTCTATCGACACCTCGGCGGTCTGCTCGGTGTTCGCACCTTGTCCCAGCTTCGCCGACAGCCGCTGCTCGAGCGAGCCGCCAGTGAGCGCCGGGGATTCGGCGGTCGGGTTCTCCCCGGAATCGACGAACGGCATCATTTCCGATTCGACCGTCGGTTCGTCGCGCGGCGGCATTTCCCGTGTCGGCGACTCATCCACGCCGCGCTCCGGCGTGTCGAGCACGAAATCCAGGCCCGAATCGCCGTGCAACTGCGGCGACTCGCCGGTCGCCACCGCATCCTCGGCGTCCCTGGCGGGGGCCGGCTCATGAGGACTGAGTTCCCCGGCCGGCTCACCGAACAGATCGACGTCGACGTGGTTCTCGCCGCCTTCGAGATTCAGGTCCACCAACGCGCCGGCGCCGCGGCCACCGCCCTCGGCATTCGCGAACAGCGGATCCGCAGGGCAGATCTGCTTGCCCATGATGACGATCTTGTCCCACTCGCCCGCCGCTGCGCGATCGCGCGTCGTGTACAGACTCTTGGCGGTCTGCAGGAACAGATCCTTGTTGCCCCAGACGAAGTAGATTTCCAGCAATTTAAGCCGCAGATCCCGTCGCTCCGGCTCTCTGTCGAGCGCGATGCGCACCAGGTCGGCCGCCTGGTCGTAAAGACCATAGGCCATGTGGAAATCGGCCTCGGCGAGCGGATCACCCTGATCGAGGTTGACCGCACTCTCGCTCGACATCGTATCGTCGGATGCGGGGATCTCGGCGGTGTCACCGGTCGGCGCGAACTCCGGAGCCTTGTGCTCGCCGGACTCCTCGACCACGAACGACTCTTCGGCGGGGGCCTTGCGGCTGCCGAAAACCCGCGGTCCGCCTTCGCGCACGTCCGTGTCGAGACCCGGACTTGCCACCGCGGCGAACTCGTCGAGTTGCTCCCGTTGGCGCCGCTTGAAGGCCGCGAAACCCAGCGCACCGAGCAGCGCAACCACCACACCGCCCGGCAACCACCAATTCGAGGTCGCCCATTCGACCCAAGAGCGGTGCGCCTTGGCCGGCGGCGGGACGACGGTGGCCGTCTTCTTCGTCGGCGCCGGCACTGCGGCGGCGACCGCCGGGGCTGCCGAGGCGACCGACGCGGCCGATGCGGTCGGTGTCGGCGGCACGGCTGCCGGTGCCGCCGAGGACGCGGGTGCGGGCTTCACACCGAGCTTCGCCTGCAGGGCAGCCAACTCTTGGTTGCGGATATCGACGAGGCGTCGCTCGGTCGCGAGTTGCGTCTCGAGTTGCTGAACCCGATCACGCAAGGACGTATTCGCCGCGGCTCCTGCGGCAGTCCCGCCCGCACCCGCCGCCCCGGTCGCCGCTCCTGGCGCGACCAGTCGCAACTGTCCGCGCGAACCCCTGGCGCCCGGTTGCCACGCACTCATCTGCCGGTCGATTGCCGCGATCGCGTCTCGCTCGTTCAGCGCCGCAATCTGCGCAGCGCCGGGCACGCGCAGGATCGCACCCCGATGCAGGAGATTGACATTGCCGTCGAATGCTCCCGGATTGGCGCGAAACAGCGCGATCATGGTCTGATCGATCGCCCCCGGTCCCGCGGCGCCCAAATGGCGCGCGATCCTCGATAGCGTGTCGCCGGCCGACACCCGGTAGGTGTGTGGCCGCTCCGATACAGCCGGCGTCGGCGTGGCAGCCGCCGGCGTGACGACCGGCGTGGCGGCCGGCGCCGGTGCGCTAGACGGTGTCGGCGCCGATTGCAACGGTGCGGCGTTCGGCACCGCCACGGCCACCGGTGCCGGCGGCTCGGCGGCCTTGCCACTCGCGTAGATCGGCGGATCGAGCAGCACGGTGTATTCGCGCATCAGATGCCCGCGCGCCCAGTCCACTTCGACGAGGAAGGTCACGAACGGTTCGGGAATCGAACTCGTTGATGTCACCCGCAACACCGCCTGACCGTCCTTGCCCTTGGCGACGTGGAACTGAAACGTCGCGAGGAACGGCGGATGATCGATGCCATAGCGGGTGAACTCACCGATCGGCGCAAGCGCGGCATGCAACCCGCTCAAATCGTTCGGGGTCGCGGCGATCAGGTCGATATCCGCTTTCAGCGGCTCACCGAGCGCTGAATGGAGATGAATTTCGCCCAGCCCCAAAGCCCATGACAAGGATGGGCAGATGACGCAAGCCACCAGGATCAGACGAGACATCTTCGTGAACATTTCTACTCCAAGAATCCCGGCACTTAATTATTGAAAGTTCATCGAGTTATGCGAACTTGTGAACTGAATCTCGCCCGGTTTTTACATATTGGCCGAACTATAGCTCACTGACACCTGTTTACCAAAATCTGGGCGACCGAAACTGCGTTATGTGCCGCACATTTCCGAACATTGTCGGCAACCACCCAGAAATCAAGCGATCGATCACGGCTTTGATCGACGCGCAGGCGGCCGACATAGACCTGGTCGGGCGCAAGGGCCGAACTCACCGGCGTCGCCTCCCTCGCACCAGCCTCCCCCTCGATCAAGCGGACCCCGTTACTGCGTCGCAACACCTCGGTCGCATCGGCCAAGGTACATCGACGCCCCAACAGGGCGTGCACTGCCAGGCCATGGCCGAAGAACACCGGGACACGGACCGCGGTCGCATTGACCTGCAGATCCGGCCGATCGAGCACGCGCCGTGTCTCGCTCGACAAGCGCCGTTCCTCGCTCGACACCCCATCCTCGCCAAGCGCGCCGATCAGCGGCAACAGGTTGAAAGCGATCTGCGTGCCGAACGCCCGCGGGCGCACCGCGCGCCCGCTGAGCAGCGCAGCGGCCTCGGCGGCGAGTCCGTCGACCGCCGCCCGGCCGTTGCCCGAAACCGAATGATAGGTGGCCACATCGAGGCGCTCCAGGCCGGCGAGCGCCGCAAGCGGCGCGACCGCGGTCGCGAGCGCAACGCTCGCGCTGCCGGGCAGCGCCACCAGACCACGCGCACCGATGCCATCGAGCGCCCCGGGATTGACGTCGGCGATGACCAAGGGCACATCGGTACGCTCGCGGTGGGCGCTGGTCGAGTCGACGACCAGTGCGTGCGCGGCGGCCGCGGGCGCGTACTGCGCCGCGGTCGAGGAACGCGCGCAGAAGAAGACGAGATCGGCCTGCGAGAAGTCGAAACGCGCCACGTCGCCGATGGGCAGCGCCCCCTCCTCATCGGCGAGCACGCGGCCCAGGTCGCGCGCATCGTCGAGCGCATGCAGGCTCGCGCGGGCAACGCTGCGCAGTTTCAGTTCGGCGATCAGTGCCTCGCCGATCAGGCTGCCGGCGCCGACGACGGCGATGCGCGGACGGCGGGATGCGGCGCTCATGCGGAAGCCGTGATGACCGGAGTCGGGGAAACGACGTCGCCGCACTGCGCCCGATGGCGCAGGTAATGGTCCATCAGCACGAGCGCAAGCATGGCCTCGGCGATCGGCGTCGCACGCAGGCCGACGCAAGGGTCATGCCGGCCGGTCGTCGCAACCGTAGTCGGATTTCCCGCAATGTCGATCGTGTCGCCGGGAATCGTGATGCTCGAAGTCGGCTTGAATGCGACGTTGACGATGATTTGTTGCCCCGAGGAGATGCCGCCGAGCACGCCGCCGGCGTGGTTGCTCTTGAAGCCGTGGGCGGTCAATTCGTCGCGGTGTTGCGAGCCGCGCTGCCGGACGGCGTCGAATCCGGCGCCGATCTCGACCCCCTTGACCGCGTTGATGCCCATCATCGCGCTCGCGATGTCCGCGTCCAGCCGCGCGAACACCGGTTCACCCCAGCCGGGTGGCACCCCATCGGCTTTGACGGTCACACACGCGCCGATCGAATCGCCCTCCTCACGCAGTCGCCAGATGTAATCTTCAAGTTCCGCGATGCGCGCCGGTTCCGGGCAAAAGAAGGGATTATCGTAGGCACTCGCGGGATCCACCGCCTCGAGCCGGATCGGCCCCATCTGAGACAGATAACCGAAGATGCGCACGCCCGCCCGCCCCGCCAGATACTTGCGCGCAATCGCGCCGGCCGCGACCCGCATCACCGTTTCCCGGGCCGAGGAGCGGCCGCCGCCACGGTAATCGCGAAACCCGTACTTTTGCTGATAGGTATAGTCGGCGTGGCCCGGTCGAAAACGGTCCTTGATCTTCTCGTAGTCGCGGCTGCGTTGATCCTCGTTCTCGACCAGCAGGCCGATCGGCGTGCCGGTCGTGCGGCCTTCGAACACGCCGGAGAGGATCCTCACGCGGTCCGCTTCGCGCCGCTGGCTGGTGAACTGCGAGGTGCCGGAACGCCGGCGATCGACGTCGGCCTGCAGGTCGGCCTCGCCGAGTTCGAGCCCGGGCGGGCAGCCGTCGACGACGCAGCCGAGCGCGGGTCCGTGACTCTCGCCGAAGCTGGTCACGGTGAAGATTCTGCCGAATGTATTGCCTGCCACTTCCCTGCAACTCTCAAAGATCCCGGGCCCGCAACAAGAATACGCCGCCGCCGCCGATCGTGAACTGCGGCCAGATGAACCGTCGGCGCGGGTAGGCCCGCAGCAGCGCCCCCTCGGAATTGCCCACCTCGACGACCAGCACACCCTCGTCGGTGAGATGCTCGCGGGCGCCCGCGAG
>JABEVI010000023.1 GCA_013044085.1 Steroidobacteraceae bacterium | reverse complement strand
CTTATCTGCGTCTGCGCACGTTGCCCGGCGAGCAGGCGCAATGCGACTGGGCACATTTTGGACACGTCACGATAGGTCGCGCGCGCCGTCCGCTCATGGCCTTCGTACTGGTATTGAGCTACTCGCGCCACATCTTCCTGCGCTTCTTCCTCGATGCCCGCATGGAGAACTTCCTGCGCGGCCATCTCGCCGCCTTTGCCGCGTGGCAGGGCGTCCCCCGGGTCGTTCTGTACGACAACCTGCGCAGCGCCGTGCTCGAGCGTCATGGCGACGCAATCCGCTTCAATCCGACCCTGCTCGAATTCGCCGCGTATTATCGTTACGAACCGCGCCCCGTCGCGATCGCCCGCGGCAACGAGAAGGGCCGCGTGGAAAAAGCCATTCGATTCGTGCGCGATGCCTTCTTCGCCGCCCGTGCGTTCGCCGATCTCGATGACCTCAATGCCCAGGCCGGCGCCTGGTGCCGCGGCCTGGCCGACGATCGCCGCTGTCCCGAAGACCTCACGCGCCGCGTTGGCGAGGTCTTCGCCGAGGAGGCGCCGCTGCTGCTCCGCTTGCCCGACAATCCCTATCCCGTTGTCGAGCGGGTGGAGGTCTGCGTCGGCAAGACGCCCTATGTCCGGTTCGACCTCAACGACTACACGGTGCCGCATACCCATGTGCGCCGCACCCTGACCGTCCTGGCCGACCCGGATCGGCTGCGCATCGTCGAGGGCCAGAACATTCTCGCCGCACACCCGCGCAGCTACGACCGCGGCCAGCAGATCGAGAAACCGGCGCACCTCGAGGCACTCGTCGCCGTCAAGCGTCAGGCTCGCCATCACCGCGCGACCGATCGCCTGGTCCAGGCCGTCCCAGCCAGCCGCACCTTGCTGCTCCGCGCAGCCGAGCGCGGCTACAACCTCGGCAACATCACCGGCACGCTGGCGCGGCTGCTGGAACGCTACGGCCCCAGCCAGCTCGACGCCGCCATCGTCGAGGCGCTCGACCGCGATGTGCCGCATCCCAACGCGGTGCGTCTCGCGCTCGAGCGACAGCGGGACGATCACGGGCAGGCGCCACCGGTCGCCATGATCCTGCCCGAGCATGTCCGCGCCCGCGACAAGGTCGTGCGGCCGCATTCCCTCGACACCTACGATCAACTGAAGAAGGTGGGTCATGAAGAATCCTGACGCGTTGCAAGCCCGTGCCAAGGCCCTCAACCTGCACGGGTTGCTGGCCCACTGGCCGCAAGCCACAGCCAGTGGCTGGGCTGCGGCACTCATCGGCTGGGAGGAGGATGAACGTGCCCGCCGCAGCCTCGAACGGCGCATCCAGGGCGCCCGTATCGGGCGCTTCAAACCCTTGTGCGACTTCGAGTGGGACTGGCCCACCGCGATCGACCGGGCAACCTTCGAGGCGCTGATGACCCTCGAGTTCCTCAAGGACGCGACCAACGCCCTGCTGGTCGGCCCGAACGGCATTGGCAAATCCACCCTGGCCCGCAATCTTGCCCATGAGGCGCTGATCCAAGGCCATACCGTTCTGTTCACCAGCGCGGGCCAATTGCTCGGCGAACTTGCCTCGCTCGACAGCGATTCCGCCCTGCGCCGACGCCTGCGCCACTACGCGGCACCGACACTTCTGATCATCGATGAAGTTGGATACTTGTCTTATTCCAATCGCCACGCCGATCTGCTGTTCGAACTGATCAGCCGCCGCTACGAACAAAAAAGCACCATCGTCACCACCAATCGCGCCTTCAAGGAGTGGCGCGAGGTCTTCCCCAACGCCGCCTGCGTCGTCTCGATGGTCGATCGCCTCATGCACAACGCCGAAATCGTCTCGATCGAAGGCGAATCATATCGCGCCAAGGAAGCCAGGGAACGCGCCGAGCGAAAGGCAAAACAGCGCCGCGGCGGAAAGTCGTGACCAGACCACGACGGCGGCGCTGGCCCCGCCACGCCTGCCCGCTCTGCGCCGAGCCGCGATTCAACCCCGGCTTGCCGCCCACCATCCCGCTCGGCGTGCCGACCTACTGGTCCGCGGAGACCGCACGCGCCGTCTTCGAACTCCTCGACGAAATCCGGGACATTATCCTGGCTGTCTATACCAACGACATCCAAGAGGCGGCCCGGCAGCAATGCCAGCCAGCGTCCCCCGAAAACACGGCCATCACCGACGACGAATTGCCGTTCTGACCGAACCGGTCAGCCTATCGCAGGGCCAGCAGCCCTTCACCACCTTGAAAACCCGCCGACGAACACCGACCGATCGTCACGATAAAACACCGGCAGAAAAATACGGATCCACACTGGCGCCAACAGTAGCAGCCCAAAGCGCCGACTCAGCCGCGCGGCGCCGATGTGTGAGGATTTTGAACGAATCCTTGCCATGGTCCGAGAAGCGCCAGCCCTGCCTTCAACCGCTAAATCCCGCTGGCAGCCAATGTGAGTACGATCCGCCGTTGGCAAGCACGGCCCGATGATGGCGAGCACAGTGGCAGATAATCTGAGCACGACGCTCGGCCCATTGTCAGCTAATCCGAGCAGGAATCGCCGCTGTTTGCGAGCACGAGCCCCGATGTTTGCGAGCGCCTACAGGCAAGGCCGGTTCAGCCTGCGTTCGGGGCGCCACCAAAGTACGAAACGAGAGGTGCCGCCGAGGTTGAATGTGGTGCCGGTATGCTTGCGGGGTGGCGATTCGGCGCGGGGCGAGATCGGCCTGCGCCTGCCGAATAAGCGTTCTCAGACAAAGGCTTGGCTTGGTACGGCACTTCCCTTTCAAGCGGGCTTGCGGCTTTTCGTGCTTACGTGTTCGCGATCTAGCTCGCAAGCACGCAGTATCTCAAGTCTCGCTGTCGCCCAGCATTCGGAAGCGGCGCGGGTTCTGCAGCCGGAAGGAACGCCCCTCCTTCACCAGCTCGCCGGTACAGAGGACGATGGCTTCTTCCTCGTGTGCGCGGATCGCCGTGGTATAGTCCGGCTCGACAAGATCCAGCAGCACCTTGCGGGCACGGCCCTCAATGAAGCCGGCCACGGTCACGCGGCCGATCGCGGTGCCTTCGGGACGGGAGAGGCCGACCACGCCCCCCTGCAACTCAAAATCCTCAACCGGGCCGGTTTCGCGGAACAACCGGGCCGCCTCCTTGAGGAGGGGGATCGTGTCTGCCGGCAGCGTGACGCGCTGGGGCGTACTGGCGGCGATGGCGCGGTTGGGCGACCAGCTGATGCCGATGTCCAGTCCATCCGATGGGCTGATCTGGGCAAGCCCGACCAGGGCCTCGCACAGATTGGCGCTGACCCCCTGCCCCACCGCATCGATAAAGGCTTTGGGATTCCCCTGCGCCGCGGCCATGTCGGCGGCGGCACGGACGGCCGCGAGGGAAAGTGCCAGGGTGCGGGTAACGCTGCGCTCAAAGGGTTCCGGTGGCTCGGCCGGAAATAAGCTCCCCGTGTCGGCCGGCTTCAGCAGCGGCGTGACGGGCGACAGGATGGTCAGCACGAAGCTGCCCCGCTCAGTCTGACCCATCCGCACTTGGTCGAGATAGTCGGTCGCCTGCGACGGCTTGCGGGTCGCGAAATACGATCGCTTGTCGATCGCCGCACAGGCTGCGGCCAGCATCAGGTCGCGCGCGCGCTCGACGAAGGTTACCGCCGCCTCGATCGGGATGGTGCCGTCCGCCGTGTTGCCGGTGGGCGCGCGGATGCGGATCAGGTCGGACGAAGCCGCCTGCAAATCCCGCAGGATGTCGAGCTGCGAGCGCGCCTCGACCTTCTCGAGGGTCCGCAGCACCTCGGACATGCGGAGGTCGAAGTCGCCTAGTTCGCGGCGCATGGGCAGGATGATCTCGTCGTCGGTGTCCCCGCCGGTTACCCACAAGGTCGCCTTGCTGCCGAGATCGCCCTCCTGCTGCCAGCCCTTCGCACGCAGGTACTGGACCACCTCCAGGGGTTTCAACCCCCGAAGGGTGTCGGCGTCATGGATGGCGGCTTTCATGGGGCCTCTCCGTCATTGGCGCGCTGCATGAGGCCGGTCAGCGCGGCGGCGGTCAGGACGTTGACGCGCGGCACGCTCACCGTGACGGTGCTCTCGTTGTCGCTCGGCGGCAATCCGGCCAGCGACAGCCAATAGCCGCAGCGGCGGAGCACAAGTTGCTCGGGGGTCTGTGCCGTCCAATGCGCGACATCCGAGGGCACCAGGACGAGCACCAGCAATCGCGGGCAGGACACATCGGTGAGGATCAAGTCGTCGTAGTTCTTGCGCCGGAGCGGGAAGCGGATGGCCGGCCCCTCCCCGTCATCGGCGCGCGTGCTCTTCATCTGGATATCGAGCTTGGGCCGGCGCGGCAGGCGGCTGGACAGGGTCCAGTCAATGCTGTCGTGGTCGGTGCCGGGCTTCGCCGCGGCGAAGCCGGCCACCGCGGCGACCGCCAACAGGAAAGCATTTCCGAACTGCTCCTGCCGGGCATTGAGGTCCATCTCAGCGGATCCGCGTCTTTGCACGCAAGCACGCTTGCGTCTTTGCACACTTGCGTGCTCGCGTTGCTGCACGCCAGCGTGCTTGCGTGCTGTTGGCGGCCGGGTCAGCCATGTCGCTGACGCCAGACCAGGAATGCCTGCCGCAACAGGTCGGACTGGGTGACGCCGTGCGTGGCGGCAGCGATCTTGAAGTCCTTCTTGAACTCGGCAGGCACCCGGAAATTGAGCGCGACCGAGCCGGCCGGCTCGGGCTTGGCGAGGTTGCCGCGCGTCTCGACGCGGGCAGGCGGCTCGCCCTTCGTGCCGGGCCGGGGCGGTGGAGCAGGGGTGTTCGTGGCCATTCACGCGACTTTCTGCTGCTGGCGTTCGCTCACCAGGTCGATGACGCTCTGGGCGAGCTTCTCGGCCCTGGTCCGGAGGCTGGGGTGAGAGGTTTCGCTAAGGGCGCGGCCTTCGTCGCTGGCACGGCGATAGCCGGTGCGCTCGGGCAACTCGCCGGCGAGCACGGGATAGCCGGCTTTACGAATGTAGACGCGGGCCTCGGCGATTTCGTTCTCGCGGTCGCCGACGCGGCAGAGCGCGAAGGCGAGCTTGCCGGCCTCGATGCCGGCGCCAGTCATCTCGTGTGCGAGCAGGATGGTCGGCTTGAGGTCGTCGAG
>JABEVI010000145.1 GCA_013044085.1 Steroidobacteraceae bacterium | reverse complement strand
TGCTGCCGAGCTGGCAGATCGCATGCCATGTCAGCTCGATCCCCCATCCCGGCGATTACCTCAGCCTCGACATCGGTGCCGAGAGCGCCCTGATCCTGCGCGAGCGCGAGGGCTCGATCCGGGCGTTTCACAACGTTTGCAGGCATCGCGGGGCTCGCCTGCTCGACGGTGCCGGCAACTGCCCCGGCACGATCACCTGCCCCTACCACGGCTGGAGCTACCGCCAAGACGGCTCCTTGATCGGCGTGCCGGCGCGCGACACCTTCATCGGCCTCGACCGCGACTCGCATTCGCTCAAGCCGATCCCCATCCAGATCCTGTTTGGCTTCGTGTTCGTCGCGTTTGCCGGCGATCCGGCCCCGCTCGCCGAAACCTGGCAGCCGTTCCTCGAGGAAATCGCCCCCTACCGAGTGGAGGACATGGTGCCGCTCGGCCCGATCACGCTCGAGGATTGGGATGTCGACTGGAAGCTCGCGATGGACAACTACCTCGAGTCCTACCACGTGCCGATCGGGCACCCGGGTTTGAACCGCATGTTCACGCCGGACTACGATGACCAGGCGGCGGCCCCGAGCATCGCGCGCGGCATCAGCTGGCTGCGCGAACAGGAGTCGTCGCGCTGGTCCGAGCGGATGTATCAGCGGCTCGTCGGCCGCGTCGCCGCCGACCTGCCGGAAGCCTATCGCCGTAGCTGGCGCTTCTACAGCGCGCTGCCAAACCTCGGAATCGACTTGTATCCCGAACAGATGGATTTCTTCCAGGTGATCCCACGCGGGCCAGGCCGATGCACCATTCGAAGCGGCCTGTTCGGCCGGCCCGATTCGAGCGACGCCAGTCGCGCGGTCCGCTTCCTCGGCAGCCGGATCAGCACCCAGGTCAACGCGGAGGACCGCTGGCTCTGCGCCCGCGTGCAACGCGGTCTCGCCTCCAGCAGCTACCGCCCGGGGCCGCTATCCTCCATCGAACGTTGGATGAGCGAGTTCCACGACCTGTTGCGCGGGCGCATACCGGAATTTCATCTCGCCGATGCGCCCAGCCACTTCCGCGAAGCGCTGCCGACCTAACCGAGGTGAACCCAGGCGGATTTGGTCTGGGTGTAGGACATCAAGCTCTCGATGCATTTGTCGCGACCCTGGCCGGACTGTTTGTAGCCGCCGAACGGTTGCGTCATGTCGCCGTGATCGAAACAATTGACCCAGATCACGCCCGCCTCCAGGTCACGCACCGCCTTGTGCGCGACGCTCACATCGCGCGTCCACACGGCGGCCGCCAGACCGTAGATCGAGTCGTTTGCGATCGCGACCGCCTGCTCGATTCCGTCGACCTCGATCGCCGCGGCAACCGGGCCGAATATCTCCTCCCGAGCGATGGTCATGTGGTTCTCGACCCCGGAAAACAGCGTCGGTTCGACGTACGACCCCGGCAGGTCCGGGGAGCCACCACCGAACTCCAGCCGGGCGCCCTCACGCTTGCCCCGATCGATGTAATTCATGACCCTGCCCTGGTGCGAAGCGGTCACCAGCGGTCCGAGGGTTGTCGCCGGATCGAGCGGATCCCCGGGGCGATAGGCGTTCCTGCCCTTCTCGACGAAGCGTGCAAGGAATTCCTTCGCGATCGACCGGTCGATCAGCAGGCGCGAACCGGCATTGCAGACCTCGCCCATGTTGCCGTAGATGCCGTTGATCGCATAGCTGACCGCGACGTCCAGATCCGGCAGGTCCGAGAGAAAGATCTGCGGGGACTTGCCGCCGCACTCGAGGCTGACACGCTTCATGTTCGAGCGCCCCGCATAGATCAACATCTGCTTGCCGACCTCGGTCGAGCCGGTGAATGCGATCTTGGCGACATCTGCGTGCAGAGCGAGCGCGGCTCCGGCCGCCTCACCATGGCCGTTCACCGTATTGAATACGCCCGGAGGGCCGCCGGCCTCGACGAACAACTCGGCCATCAGCAGGCCCGACAACGGGGACTGTTCGGCCGGCTTCAGCACGACGGAATTACCCGCTGCGAGCGCGGGCGCCACCTTCCAGGCCGCCATCAACAGCGGATAGTTCCAGGGTACGATAAGGCCGACGACGCCAAGAGGTTCGCGCAAAATGTAGTGGAATGCATCGGCGGCGGTCGACGTCACCACCCCCTCGATCTTGTCGACGAGTTCCGAGAAGTACGCGAAATTGGTGACCGTCGACGGCACGTCGATTCCGACCATGTCGCGAATCGGCTTGCCCATGCACAAGGTGTCGAGCAGCGCGAATCGCTCGGTGTTCGCCTCGATGAGCCGGGCGAAGGCGGCAAGCACGGCCATGCGCTCGCGGGGCGGCTTGCGGCTCCATACACGCGATGCGACGGTCCGTTTAGCGGCCGCCACCGCCAGATCGACGTCCGCGGCCTCACCGGCGCTGACCGCACAAAGCGGCTTGCCGGTCGCGGGGTTGATGACCGTGAGTCGGCCGCCGGCCACCGAATCGACGTAGCGGCCGTCGATGAAATGCCGGGTCTCGTAGCGCAATTTCGACGCCCGCTCCTGCCAATCGGCCTTGCTCAAGTCCATCAAATTCATTGCAGCTTTCTCCCGGGTTGCGCGCGTGGAATGGGGGAATTATACGGGTTAACGCCAATCCGCGGGCGGCTTCGCGTACGCCAGCGCCGGGATCCGGTCGACGACCCAGGCGCGAAACAACAGGGCGGCACCGGCAGTGGCGCGCGTAGGCGTCGGTTCATATCCGAAGTTCACGATGCCCCTCTGAATCGACTCGATCAATGCCGTGCCCATCCCGCGCACGCACGGCGAGAGCCGCTGCGCGAGGTGGTCGGCGGCGGCCGCGGCGCGCGCCGAGGGCGACATCGTGCTGGCCGTGTGGCGCAGCAGACGGCTGAGGCCGGCATCGACCGGAAGAATTTGCAGGAGGGTGACTCCGTCCGGCCGGATCTCGAGCAATTGGTTTGGCGGCATGAATATCCGTCGCCACGCAACGGCGGCGTCCGCGCCGAGGATCGCCTGATAGCGCGCCACGGACCAGCGGCGTGTCGCAGCATTCAATTCGCCGCTCCAGGCGAGCCGATCCGACGTCCCGCCGGCGGCGAGCGCCACGGAGGACCAGATCTCGGCATCCGCTACGTAGTCGCTCGCCGGCATCGAGATCTCGAGCAGTTGTTCGACCACGAGCTTCCAGTTGGCCGCGATCAATTGCTCCCCGGACGCGCCGAGGTGCATGACGGCGAGCGGGCCTGCGTCGGTGACCCAAGGATTGGCGCTCGCGTTTGTCCCCGCCCCGGAACGCAGGAAGATCAAGCCGCCCGTCGCATCGATTTGCAGCGCATGCAGCCTCTCGACGCGCCCCAAGGCGCTTCCATCGAGCGCGAAACGCAGGCCATGAGCGCGGCAGACGATATCCTCGTTGATGAGCGAGCCCGCACCCTGCGCGACCAGCACATGGGGTTGAGCGGGGCAGCTGTTGCGGAAGGCTCTCAAGGCTCCGGTGGCATCGCGCAATATCAGCGCACGCTCCACGCACAGATCGATGGCCGCATAATCCCCCGCGTTCGGCAGCCGCGACTCGTGGCAGGCGAACTGCCAGCTGCCGGGGAACAAGGTCTCACGCTCGACCGCATTCAGACGTGCGCTCTGGTAACTCCAGCCCGGCAACGCCCCCGGGGAGCGTGCAGGCGCATGAGCATCGGCTGCCCCGGCGCGATTGAGCGCGAAGCGGCCGGGGAATACCGAGCGCAGGTAGGCCATGCAGCGATGTTTCGCGGCGGCACGGTCGATCGCGGTCTCGGTCTGAAACGCGAACCCCTGCCAGAGCATCTCGAGCACGCCGATCAGTCCGAGCGAGATCCCGTCCGGATCCAGTTGCGGCTGCCCGGACTCGCCGATCATGCGCCCGATCAAGTCGAGCAGGAGCGCTGCGAACCGCTCGTCCTTCTGACCGCAAATGTCGTAGTATTCCTGCCGAGAACTCGCTTCTCCCCAGAACGAGTACCAGACCGAAACTTTGCGGGCGCTGGCGATTTCCGGGTCGAGATACAGGTCGACCAGGAGTTCGAGCGCGGCGACCGGTGTGTTCTTCAGCCCGGCGACCGGCGTCAGCACCCGCTCCTCGAATTCGTCCGACAGGAACCGCAGCGAGGCGACCAGCATGGCGGCTTTAGAGTCGAAGTAGAATCTGACGATGCCCGGAGACA
Source organism: Steroidobacteraceae bacterium (assembly GCA_013044085.1). Lineage (GTDB taxonomy): Bacteria > Pseudomonadota > Gammaproteobacteria > Steroidobacterales > Steroidobacteraceae > Bog-1198. The sequence goes on along the minus strand of JABEVI010000145.1, from coordinate 1,544 downwards.
TGTCCGCGATTGCGACCACCTTCTCGACCGTCGTGCGTGACGGACCGTACAGGTGCAGTGCCGAGATGCAGGCGTCGATCAAGTGCTGGCGTTGCCGACCGTGGCCGGATCTCGCGCCCCGCGCGGCCTGGCGCGGCTTGCCCTTCTTTTTGCTCATACCGAGGTCAGACAAAAGCCCATGAGCGCCGCCGACCCACCTCCAATCACACGAACCGCCGCGCGACGGCCACGGGCGATGCTCAACAAGTGGGTCGAGCGCCACGGCAAGTGGTTGCTCATCATGCCGCCGATGCTGTATCTGTTCGTGTTTTTTCTCATTCCGTTCGCGTTCGCGCTGAAGATCAGTTTTGCGGACCTCGCCCTGCGCATACCGCCGTTCACGGATATTTTAACCGTGACCCGGGACGACCACATCCAACTTTTGCTCAATCTGCGCAATTACCGCTACCTGTTCACCGACGACGTCTACCTGCTGTCTTATCTATACTCGCTGCGCACCGCGTTCTTCTCGACATTGGTTTGTCTGCTGATCGGCTATCCCATGGCCTATGCGATCGCCCGCACGAACAAGAGCACGCAGAACATCTTTCTGTTGATCGTGATTCTGCCGTTCTGGACCTCCTTCCTGTTGCGGGTATACGCACTCGAGGGAATCATCCAGGAGCACGGCTTGTTGAACTCCCTCCTGCTGCGCATCGGCGTGATCGATCACCCGCTGCAAATCATGCAGACGAACCTGGCCGTCTATCTGGGCATCATATATTCGTATCTGCCCTTCATGGTACTGCCCCTGTTCACGACCCTCGAGAAGCTCGACAACACCCTGCTCGAGGCGGCGGCCGATCTCGGCAGCCCGCCCTGGCGCGCCTTTCTCGACATTACCCTGCCGTTGTCGATGCCGGGGGTGATCGCAGGCTCCATGCTGGTGTTCATCCCGGCCATCGGCGAATTCGTGATCCCCTCCCTGCTCGGTGGCCCGAACAACCTGATGATCGGCCGCGTGCTCTGGGACGAATTCTTCTCCAACCGCGACTGGCCGGTCGCGGCCGCCGTGTCGATCCTTTTCCTGATATTCCTGGCCGGACCGATCGCGATCTATCAGCACTACAGCGTCAAGCAGATCGAAGGCTGAAGCCGTGGAACGTCGCACCTCACCGCTGTTGATGACGGTGCTGTTCATCGGCATTGCGATACTTTATCTGCCAATGCTCGTCCTCATCGCCTATTCCTTCAATGCCTCGCCGCTCGTGAGCGTCTGGGGGGGATTTTCGACACTCTGGTACGGGCGGCTGCTGCACAACACGCAAATTCTCGATGCGGCATGGCTGTCACTCAAGATCGGCATGATCGTGTCAACCGGCTCGGTGGTTCTGGGAACGCTCGCCGCGATCTCCTTGGTGCGTTTCAGGCGGTTCAGCGGGCGCTTCCTCTTGACCGGCATGGTCAACGCGCCGCTGGTGATGCCTGAGATCATCACGGGCATCACACAGCTGCTGTTGTTCATATCGATGCTGCACCTGTTCGGCTGGCCGCGCCGCGGCGCG
>JABEVI010000144.1 GCA_013044085.1 Steroidobacteraceae bacterium | reverse complement strand
CCGAGATCCTGCGTGCCCGGCATGGCCTGCGGCGCATCGCCTATGTCGACATCGACGCGCACCATGGCGATGGCATGTTCTATGCGTTCCAGGATGACGCCTCGTTGTTCATCGCCGACATCCACGAGGACGGCCGCCACCTGTACCCGGGCACCGGGCGGCGCGAGGAGAGCGGCCGCGGCGAGGCGGCGGGTACGAAACTGAACCTGCCGCTGCCACCCGGGGCCGGCGACCAGGAGTTTCGGGCCGCATGGCGTGAGGTCGAGGCGTTCCTCGAGCGCTTTCCGAGCGAATTCATCCTGTTTCAGTGCGGTGCCGACAGCCTCGCCGGGGATCCGATCGCGCACTTGAGGTGCAGCGCGGCCGCGCATGCCTATGCCGCCGAACGGCTCTGCGCGATTGCCGATGCACAAGGTCACGGCCGGGTGCTCGGCATGGGTGGCGGGGGGTACGACCGGCGCAACTTGGCGCTGGCTTGGAGCGGTGTCGTGCGTGCTTTTCGGCTAGAATAGGCGGCTACCTTCTGGGAGACCCGTCCATGTTCAATGCCGAGATGACGATTGCCGGTTTCGATCCGCAGCTCGCCAAGGCGATCGCCGATGAGCGGCAACGCCAGGAAGATCACATCGAGCTGATCGCCTCCGAGAACTACACCAGCCCGCGCGTGCTCGAGGCGCAAGGCTCGGTGCTGACGAACAAATACGCGGAAGGCTATCCCGGCAAGCGATATTACGGGGGTTGCGAGTTCGTCGACGTCGCCGAGCGACTCGCGATCGAGCGCGCCAAGGAGTTGTTCGGTGCGGCTTTCGCGAATGTGCAGCCGCACTCCGGTTCGCAGGCGAATGCCGCGGTGTACTTCGCGCTGCTCGCCGCCGGTGACACCGTTCTCGGCATGAGCCTCGATCATGGCGGTCACCTGACCCACGGCGCGAAGGTGAACTTCTCCGGCAAGCTGTTCAAGGCGGTGCAGTACGGGGTCAAGCCGGACACCGGCGAAATCGACTACGAACAGGTCGAGCGCCTCGCGCTCGAACATCGCCCGAAGATGATCATCGCCGGTTTCTCGGCGTACTCCCGGGTGATCGATTGGGCGCGCTTTCGCAGGATAGCCGACTCGGTCGGCGCCTACTTCTTCGTCGACATGGCGCACGTCGCCGGACTCGTGGCCGCCGGCGTATACCCGAATCCGGTGCCGATCGCGGACGTCGTGACCACCACGACCCACAAGACTTTGCGCGGGCCGCGTGGCGGACTGATACTTGCGCGTCCGAACGAGGAGATCCACAAGAAGCTCAATTCGATGGTCTTCCCGGGAATCCAGGGCGGTCCGTTGATGCACGTCATAGCGGCCAAGGCGGTCGCCTTCCTCGAGGCACTGCAGCCGCAGTTCAAGACCTACTCGACCCAGGTCATCGCCAATGCGCGGGCCATGACCCGCGTGCTGCAGCAGCGGGGCTTCCCGATCGTCTCCGGTGGCACGGACAACCACCTGTTCTTGATCGATTTGACCACCAAGAACGTCACCGGCAAGGACGCGGACGCCGCGCTCGGTCGTGCGCACATGACGGTGAACAAGAACGCGGTGCCGAACGACCCGCGTCCGCCGACCGTGACGAGCGGATTGCGGATCGGCACGCCGGCGGTCACGACCCGCGGCTTCAAGGAGCCGGAGGTGGAACTGCTCGCGAACTGGATCGCCGACGTGCTGGAGGGCTTTGGTGACGAGAGCATCGTCGAGCGTGTGCGCACGGACGTGATCGCCCTGTGCAGGCGTTTCCCCGTGTATGCGTGAGGCACCGGCCGCCCTCACGGGCGGCCGCGTGAGCGTGCGCCATGCATTGTCCATTTTGCGGTCACACGGAGACCAAGGTCATTGATTCGCGGCTTGCCGGCGAAGGGCGGCAGATCCGCCGGCGTCGCGAGTGTCTGGCCTGCACCGAGCGGTTCACGACCTTCGAGAGCGCCGAGCTCCTCCTGCCGATGGTCGTCAAGAGTGACCGCAGCCGCGAACCCTTCGATGAGAACAAACTGCGCTCCGGGATGCAGAAGGCGCTCGAGAAAAGACCGGTCGGCAGCGAAATGATCGATGATGCGGTTGCCCGAATCTGCCACAAGCTGCGCAGCCTCGGCGAGCGCGAGGTGGCTTCGCGCGGCGTCGGCGAGATGGTCATGGAAGAACTGCGACATCTGGACGAGGTCGGCTACGTGCGCTTCGCCTCGGTCTACCGCAGCTTCCAGGATGTCGAGGCGTTTCGCACCGAGATCGATCAACTGCGCCGCCACGCGCGCCGGCGCGAGGCGAGCAAGGATCAGCTGCCGCTGCTGCCGGGCGCCGGGACGGACGAGGAGCAGCCGTGAACGGCGCACCCGAGGATGAATCCTGGATGCGCCGGGCCCTCGATCTGGCCGAACAGGGTTTGTACACGAGCGACCCGAACCCGCGGGTCGGTTGCGTGCTGGTGCGCGGCGGGCGCGTCGTCGGCGAGGGTTGGCACCGGCGCGCGGGCGAAGCGCACGCCGAGGTGCTGGCGCTGCACGCCGCCGGATCCGAGGCGCGTGGCGCAACCGCCTACGTGACGCTCGAGCCGTGCAGCCATACGGGCCGCACGCCGCCGTGCGCCGATGCGCTGATCGGCGCCGGCGTTACCCGCGTCGTCTGCCCCGAAATCGACCCGAATCCCCGGGTGGCCGGTGCGGGCCTCGCGCGTCTTCAGGCCGCCGGCATCGACGTGACGCTCGGGCCACTGCGCGATGCGGCGCGGCGGCTCAACCCCGGTTTTTTTTCGCGCTTCGAACGGCAGCGCCCGTATGTGCGATTGAAGCTCGCGATGAGTCTGGACGGCCGGACCGCACGGGCCGACGGGCAGCGGGCCTGGATCACCGGCGAGGCGGCGCGCGGCGACGTGCAATCGTGGCGCGCGCGCAGCTCCGCGGTGCTGACCGGCGCCGGGACCGTGCGCGCCGATGATCCGCGGCTCGACGTGCGCCTGAACTACGGCGACTGGGTCCGTCAGCCGCTGCGCGTCGTGCTCGACACCGCGCTGTCTTGCGCGCCGGATGCCAGGGTGTTCGCAGGGGGCGGCGCGCTCGTGTTCGCGGCCGAGGATGCGGACCCCGGCGCGGTCGGTGCGCGCCGCCCCGCCGGCGTGCGCATCGAGACGCTGGCGCGTGGTGCCGGCGGCGGCCTCGACTTGAGCGCGGCGCTTGCGCGGCTTGCCGCGCTCGAGGTCAATGAATTGTGGGTCGAATGCGGTCCGCGGCTGGCGGCGGCCTGGCTTGCGGCGCGGCTCGTCGATGAGTGGATCCTGTACGTCGCGCCGAGCCTGCTCGGTGCCGATGCGCCGCCGCTCGCCGAGCTGCGCGGTGCGCCTGGCGTGTCGTCGGTCGAGGAGATGGAATTCACCGACCTGCGCCGCGTCGGCGGCGACGTACGCTTGATTCTGCAACCGAAGGGGCAACATCGATCATGTTCACCGGAATCGTAACCACGGTCGGGCAGATCGCCGAGGTGAATGCGCGCGGCGGCGACCTCGAGATCGGCGTCGCCGCGCGTGGCGGCGGCGTCGAGCGGCTGGCCGTGGGTGACAGCATCGCCGTCCAGGGGGTCTGCCTCACGGTCACGCGTCAGCAGCCCGGTGCGTTCTACGCCGACGTTTCCGGCGAGACGCTCGCCAAGACCACTTTCGGCGCGCTGCGCACCGGCGCGCGGGTGAACCTCGAGCCGAGCCTGCGCGCCGGTGATGCGCTCGGCGGACATCTGGTGAGCGGTCACGTCGATGCGGTCGGCCGGGTCCTCGAGGTCTCGCCCGATGCCCGCTCGTGGCGCCTGCGCTTCGCACTGCCGGAGGATCTGGCGCGTTTCGTCGCCACCAAGGGCTCGATCTGCCTCGACGGGGTGAGTCTGACCGTCAACGAGGTTCACGGTCCGAGCTTCGGCGTCAACGTGATCCCGCACACCCAGGCCGAGACGACGCTCGGCGAACTCGCGGTCGGAGACGGCGTGAACGTCGAGGTCGACCTGATCGCACGCTATCTCGACCGTCTCACGAACCCGCAGCGAGAGTGACAGCCCCATGACCGGATTCAATACGATCGATGAGATTCTGGGCGATCTGCGCGCCGGACGAATGGTCGTCATCATGGACGATGAAGACCGTGAGAACGAGGGCGATCTGGTGATCGCCGCCGCCTGCGCGCGCGCCGAGGACGTCAATTTCATGGCCCGGTACGGACGCGGCCTGATCTGCCTGACGTTGACGCGCGAGCGCTGCCGGCAGCTGCGTCTGCCGCTGATGGTGAGCGACACCGACAGCCAGCACCGGACGAATTTCACGCTCTCGATCGAGGCGGCGGAGGGTGTGACGACCGGCATCTCCGCGCACGACCGGGCGCAGACGATCCGCGCCGCGGTGGCCCCCGAGGCGAAGCCGGAGGATCTGCGCCAGCCGGGGCACATCTTTCCGCTGATGGCGCAGCCGGGCGGCGTCCTGACCCGGGCCGGACACACCGAGGCCGGCTGCGATCTGGCGCGGCTCGCCGGCTTCATGCCCGCGGCGGTGATCGTCGAGATTCTGAACGAAGACGGCACGATGGCGCGTAGGCCCGACCTCGAGGCCTTCGCGACGAGGCACGGGCTGAAGATCGGCACGATCGCCGATCTGATCCGCTACCGGTTGCAGAACGAACGGTCGATCGAGCGTATCTACGACGGCGCGGTCGAGACCGAATACGGCTCCTTCCGGCTGTGCTGTTATGAGGATCACGTCCACAAGAACGTGCACATCGCGCTCGTCAAGGGCGACTTGGCCTCGGCCCCGCCGCCGCTCGTGCGCGTGCACATCAACGACACGCTGCGCGACGTGATCGGCGTGCACAGCGACAAGCTCGGATGGCCGCTGCGCGCGGCGATTCGCCGCGTCGCGAGCGAGCCCTCGGGCGTGATCGTGATCCTGCGTTCCGAGGAGAGTCCGCGCGAGTTCATGCAGAACGTGCGGCAACTCGACGCACGGCCGCCGGCGCCGGCGCCGGGGGCGGGACACGGGGCGACCGTGATCCGTACCTACGGGATCGGCGCGCAGATCCTCACGGATCTCGGCCTGAAGCGCATGCGGGTCTTAAGTGCGCCGAAGCAGCTGCAAGGACTTTCCGCCTTCGACCTCGAGATCACCGGCTACGTCGACGGCGGCGAATGAGCGGCTTCAAGGGTTTATAATCCCCCCCTTTGACTCCGACGGGAATTCCTGCGTGCCCAGCGAAAACATCAAGATCATCGAAGGCGATCTGTCGGTCCGTGACCTGCGCGTGGCGTGCGTCGCGGCGCGGTTCAACGACTTCATCGTGGAGCCGTTGCTGCGCGGGGCGCTCGATGCGCTCGGCCGGCACGGCGTCGGCAAGGACGGCATCGATGTCGTGCGGGTGCCGGGAGCGTTCGAGCTGCCGATCGTCGTGCGCAAGCTTGCCGCCTCCGGGCGGTACGATGCGCTGATCGCGCTCGGCGCGGTGATTCGCGGCGACACCCCGCATTTCGACTACGTCGCCGGCGAGTGCGCGGCGGGCCTCGCACGCATCGCGCTCGACAGCGGCGTGCCGGTCGCCTTCGGCGTGCTCACCACCGACACCGTCGAACAGGCGAGCGATCGGGCGGGCGGCAAGGCGGGCAACAAGGGTGCGGACGCCGCCTTGACGGCGATCGAGATGGTCGCGCTGCTGCGCAAGCTGGCGACGTGACGACGAGCGACCGGCGGGTCGCCGCGACCGGCCGCCGCGCGCGCAGTCTTGCGCGACGGCTCGCCTTGCAGGCCTTGTACCGGATCCAGATCAACCCCGGGCCCTTCACGGAAGCGCACCAGGAATTCGACCAGGACCCGGAGGCCGAAAGGGTCGACCGGGACTATTTCCGCGAGTTGTTGTCGGCCGCGATCGGGCGGCGCGAGGAGTTCGATCAGGCGATCGGGCGCTTCAGCGAAATCGCACCGCCGGCCCTCGATCCGATCGAACACGCCGTTCTGTGGCTCGGTCTGTACGAGTTGCAGAGCCGGCCGGACCTTCCCTACCGGGTCGTGCTCGCCGAGGCGCTCGAGTTGAGCAAACGCTTCGGTGCGACCGACGCGCATAAATTCATCAATGCGGTTCTCGACCGTGCCGCGCGTGAGTGGCGGCCTCTGGAATATGCCCAGGTGCCGCCGTGAGTGCCGAGCCTTCGCTCGGTGAGTTCGATTTGATCCGCCGGTTTTTCACGCGCCCCGGCCCGGCCGCCGACGGCGGCGGCGTGCTCCTCGGCGTCGGCGACGACGCGGCGGTTCTGCGGGTACCGGCCGGGGCGGATCTGATCGCGGCGGTCGACACTATCGTCGAGGGGCGGCACTTTCCGGTCGGCAGCGACCCGTGTTCGATCGGGCATCGGGCGCTGGCGGTGAACCTGAGCGACGTCGCCGCCATGGGCGCCACGCCCGCCTGGGCGACGCTCGCCCTGACCCTGCCGAGCGCGCAGCCGGAATGGCTCGAGGCGTTCAGCGCGGGTCTGTTCGCATTGGCCGATCAGCATGGGGTCGCGCTCGTCGGTGGCGATACGAGCATGGGACCGCTGTGCATCAGTGTGCAGGTCCTCGGCTTCGTGCCGCGCGGCGAGGCGCTGTTGCGCAGCGGCGCACGGAACGGGGATGTGATCGCCGTGACCGGCACCCTTGGCGACGCCGCGGCGGGTCTTGCGCTGCTGCAATCGGCGCCTAAGTCCGCCTCGGGGGAAACGGGCTCGGCGAGGCACTTTTTGCGGCAACGCTTCGAGTACCCGACGCCGCGCGTGAGCTTCGGGCTGGCTGCCCGCGGCATCGCGAGCGCGGCGATGGACGTCTCCGACGGTCTCGCCGGTGATCTGTCGAAATTCGCCGCCGCGAGCGCGCTCGGCGCGCACGTGCGCGTCGAGCGTCTGCCGCTGTCCGCGCCGTTGCGTGCGCAGGCAACGCCCGCGCAGGCGCTCGACTGGGCGCTTTCGGGCGGCGATGATTATGAGTTGCTGCTCGCCGCGCCGCCCGAGCGCGTCCCGCAACTCGCCGCCGCCGCGGCCGCGTGCGGGACCGCCTTGACGGTGATCGGCGAGTTTCGCGAGGCCGATGGCGTCGAGTGGACCCTCGACGGGCGGCCATTTACGCCGGCCCGGGGCGGCTTCGAGCACTTTTCCCGAGCCTCGACCCAATTCACAGTTTGAATCGGCGCACCCCAGTATTCTCGCGCAATCGACAACGGTTCGCGCGACGGTACACGGTCCGCCCTTGAGCAACTATCGTTCCAAAACGCTTCCCGCGTCGCCGGCCGCCCAGCCGGCCTTGCTCGGCAAGATCGGCAAGTACGTGATCATCAATGAGGTCGGCCGTGGCAGCACCGGCGTGGTCTACCTCTCGCATGATCCGTATTACGGCCGCGATGTCGCGATCAAGGTCTACAACATCGAGGCGAGCGGGGACGACAACCGCAAGCGGATCGCGCGCAAGATGTTCCTTTCCGAAGCGCACATGGTCGGCATGCTGCAGCACCCGAACATCCTGCCGATCTACGATGCGGGCGAGGAGGACGGCCGCTGTTACATCGTCACCGAACACGTGCACGGGGCGCGCACTCTGGCGGCGTATTGCCGCCCGGACAATCTGCTGCGCGTCGATGATGTCGTCGAGATCATCTACAAGGCGGCACGGGCCCTGCACTATGCGCACACGCGCGGCGTGATCCATCGCGACATCAAGCCGAGCAACATCATGCTGACGCAGGATTCGGACGTGCGCATCATCGATTTCGGCATCGCCCTGGTCGCCGACTCGGACATCTCGCGCATCGAGGGCATCGCCGGAAGCCCCTCCTACATGTCCCCGGAGCAGGTTCAGTCGATCGAGTTGACGAACCGCTCGGATCTTTACTCGCTCGGCGCGGTCATGTACGAACTGCTGACCGGCATGCGCCCCTTCCGGGCCGGGAATCTTCAGAAGCTGCTGCATCAGATCGTCTTCGCGACGCCGCCGCCGATCCATACGCTGCGCCAGGACGTCCCGGAGGAGCTCGAGAACGTCACGGCGATGGCTTTGATGAAGGACCCGGAGAAGCGCTACCGGACCGGGCTCGATTTCGCGGCCGAATTGACCCGCGTGCACCAGAAGTTGCGGGCCCAATACAACCGCATCGACCAGCAGGAACAGTTCAGCCTGTTGCGCAGACTCAGGTTCTTCCACGAGTTCTCCCACAGCGAGATCTGGGAGGTGCTGCGGGCGAGCAGCTGGCAGGACTACGCCGATGGCGAGGAGATCGTCAAGGAAGGCGAGATGGACGACCGCTTCTACATCATCGTGCAGGGCGGCGTTACGGTGCAGCGCAACGGCAGGCCGCTCGGACGCCTCGAGGGAGGCGACTGCTTCGGCGAAACGAGCTACGTGCGCGGCGCGAAGCGCACCGCGACGATCACCGCCGAGGGTGAGGTGATCGTGATGAAGGTGAGTTCGACGCTGCTCGAACAGGTATCAGCCGAGTGCCAGCTGCGCTTCAATCAGGTGTTCCTGCGCAGCATGATCGGCCGGCTGCAGCGGGCAGAAGCGCGCTCCTAGTCCGCCTTCGCCTTGTCGTGCTCGATCATGGCATAGGCGGAATGATTGTGGATCGACTCGAAATTCTCCGCCTCGACCACGTAGGCGGCGACCCGCGCCTCGTCGTTCAACGCAACGGCGACGTCGCGGACGATATCCTCGACGAACTTCGGGTTGTCATAGGCGCGTTCGGTCACGTACTTCTCGTCGACGCGCTTCAACATGCTGTACAGCTCGCACGAGGCCTGTTTCTCGGCGATGTCGATCAATTCCTCGAGCCACATGTGTTCGCTGATCCTGGCGGTGATCGTGATGTGCGAACGCTGGTTGTGGGCGCCGTAGCTGGAGATCGTCTTGGAGCAGGGGCAAAGGCTGGTCACGGCGACGACGACCTTGAGCCAGACCTCGGTG
>JABEVI010000143.1 GCA_013044085.1 Steroidobacteraceae bacterium | reverse complement strand
GTGCTGAGCTGGCTATGGCTGCGCGGACGCTGCGCGGCCTGCGGGGCGGGCATCTCGGTGCGTTATCCGGCGGTGGAACTCGCGACCGCGCTCGCCTCGGCCACCGTCGCCTGGCATTTCGGCCTCGGACTCCCCGCGGCCTGCGCGCTGCTCGTGACCTGGACCCTGATCGCACTCGCCGGCATCGACATCGATCACCAACTCCTGCCCGACGGGCTCACCTTGCCCTTGATGTGGGGCGGTCTCGCCGCCGCGGCGCTGCTCGGCCACGGGGCAGCAGGCGCGCTGCCGCTCGGCCCACGCGCTTCGATCCTCGGCGCGGCCGCGGGCTATCTGTCCTTGTGGCTCGTGTTCCACGCCTTCCGTGCCGTGACCGGCAAGGAGGGGATGGGATACGGCGACTTCAAGCTGTTCGCGGCGCTCGGCGCCTGGCTCGGCTGGCAGCTGCTGCCGCTCGTCCTGGTGCTCGCGGCGGCCGCCGGGGCGGCTCTCGGCATCGCCCTGATCGTGTTTCGGGGCCGGGACCGGGCCGCACCGCTGCCATTCGGGCCGTATCTGGCGATGGCCGGCTGGCTCGCGATGCTCTATGGCAGCTCGATGATCGACTCTTACCTGCATGTCTCCGGACTCGCCCGCTAAGCCTCGGTTGCCCTTGCGGGTCGGGCTGACCGGCGGCATCGCCAGTGGCAAGACGACCGCGGCGCAGCGCTTCGCCGAGCTCGGTGCCGCCGTGATCGACGCCGATGAGATTGCACGGGCGCTCGTTGCGCCCGGCGAAGCGGCGCTCGGCGAGATCGTCGCCCGTTTTGGCACCGAGATCCTCACCGCCGAGGGCCACCTGGACCGGGCGGCGCTCAGAGCGCGGGTGTTCGCCGAGCGGCGCGCACGGCTCGATTTGGAGGCGATCCTGCATCCGCGCATCAGAGCCGAAATGGCTCACCGCGCCGCCGCGGTGGCCGGACCGTACGTGATTTTGGTGATTCCACTGCTCGTCGAGGGCGGACCCCGCCGGGACCTGGACCGGGTTCTGGTCATCGATGCGAGCGAAGCGCTGCAAATGCAGCGTTTGCTGGCGCGCGACGGCGGCCCGATCCGCCAGGCGCAGGCGATGCTCGAGGCACAGGCGAGCCGTGCGCAGCGGCTCGCGCTCGCCGACGACCTCTTGCTCAACGATAGCGGCCTTCAGGCGCTGCGCGAGGGCGTCGATGCGCTCCACGAGCGCTACCTGCGGCTCGCCAACGCCCGCTTGAACTAATAATTCTTGCTTTCGAGGTTTACCCTGGGCCCAGGTCTGGATCAGAATAGGCGGATGAACCCGCATCCGGGCCCGCAGGCCGAATCCGCACCGGAACCCGCGCCGGTCATTTACGAGCAGCCGCTCAACGAGCGCATGCGCACGTTCCTGCGCCTCGACTTCCTGTATACCCAGGCGAGCTACCACGGCGAGATGGCGAACGCCTTCAGCGCGCGTGCGGCGGTGGCGAGCCTGCTCGAGATCCTCGCAATCACCGCGCGCGGCGATGCGCGCAGCGATGTGCTCAAGGAGCTCGAACGGCACATCAACATTCTCAAGGATTTCCAGACCAAGAGCGGTGTCGATCCTGGGCGCCTGAAGGCGCTGACCACGAACCTCGTGCGGCTGCGCAACGACCTGGCGGCGATCGGCGGGAATTTTCTCGCGCCGCTGCGGGACTCGGAGTTCTTGAGCGCGATCAAACACCGCAGCGCGATTCCGGGCGGAACCTGCGATTTCGACCTGCCGGACTACTCGCATTGGCTCAACCGACCCACCGAGGAGCGTGTCAGCGAGTTCGATCACTGGCTGTCGATGATCCGACCGCTGTGCGACAGCATCGCCGAGATCCTCTGGCTGACGCGCCAGAACGCCCGTGCCAAACGCGAGACCGCGGTTGGCGGCGTGTTCCAGCTACCGTTCGAAAAGGAGACGCCGTGCCAGCTCGTACGCATCACGATGCCGGCCGACATCGACTTGTTTCCGGAGATCAGCGGCAACCAGCATCGCTGCACGGTGCGCTTCCTCTGCTGGACCGACGCCTCACGCCGGCCCGTGCACGTCGAGACCGACGTGGCGTTCCTGCTGACCTGCTGTCTATAAGGCGACGGCACTCCGGCCGATGGTCACGCTCGTCAAATGCCCCACGTGCCGGCGCGAGCTGGCATGGAGCACGGACAACACGTTTCGTCCCTTCTGTAGCGAGCGCTGCCGCTTGATCGATCTCGGCGCGTGGTTCGCCGAGCAACGCGCTCTGCCCGCCGATGTGGACGAGAGCGAGAGCGATGCCGAGATCGCGCCGCCGGACTGACCGGCACTCAGGCCGCCCCCCCGGCGAGGCGGCCACCGCCGCTTCGGGTCGCATCGACGCCGCTTGCGCCGAGCGCCCGGGCGCGCGCGAGCGGCAAACCGCGCGCATAAATCGGCACGTTGACCGCATCGCAGAGCGCGGCGAGTTCATCGTCCGCCAGCGCCGTGCGCAGCGTCAGAAAATCCGCACCGGCGGCGGCGGCGGCGACCGCCTCCTCGCGGTTGGCGCACCGCACGCCACGAAGCCGGCGAGCGCTCGCGGCCGGCACCTCGGCGGGCCGAGAATCTCCAGCCTCGTCGAGCCGATAGATGGCGCTCTCAGCCACTTCGAGACGTTCGGGCAGCCGCAACGCGGCGATGACCGGCCGATCGGCCGGCAGGATGCCCGCCTCGCTCAGCGCCTCGATCGGGCACCACCGCAACGCCTGGCCATCGCGGCCCTCGGGTTCACCCCGGTGCTCGCTCACGGTCCAGACATCCAGCAACACCCGGCGCCCGGGATAGTCATGTCGGATACGAATCAAGGGTTGGGCGGCGAGTACGGCGAGGCCGAGTTCTTCGTCGAGCTCACGACACAGCGCCTCGAGCGGACGCTCGCCGGGTTCGAGCTTGCCACCGGGAAACTCCCAACCGCCCGCCAGATGTTTGCCGGCGGGGCGCTGCGCGAGCAACACCCGATCAGGGCCGTCCCGGACGACGCCCGCGACCACGTGAATTTCCGAGCGCAAACCTCAGCCGTTGGCCTGCTGCAACGCACCGTGGCAGTGCTTGTATTTCCGACCCGATCCACAGGGGCAAGGTTCATTACGCCCGACCTTCGGCACGGCGCGCACGAACGGAGCCGTGGGGACGCCGAGGCCCGGATCCATATCCATGCCTTGGCCCTCGGCCGCACCGGCCTGGATCGGTGAGATCGCCTCGGCGTGCTGCAGCTGCAGGGCGCGCGCGAGTCGCCGCTGCCGCTCGGTTTCCTCGCGCTCGATCTCCTCCTGGCTGCGCACCTGGATCTTCGAGACCGTCGTGATCGTGTCGAGCTTGATCCGGTCGAGCATCGAGGAGAAGAGCGCGAACGCCTCCCGCTTGTATTCCTGCTTCGGATCCTTCTGCGCGTAGCCGCGCAGATAGATGCCCTGGCGCATGTAATCCATCGCCGCCAGGTGCTCGCGCCAGTGCGTGTCGAGGGTGCGCAGCATCACCTCTTTCTCGATGTAGCGCATCACCTCGGCGCCGACGCCTTCGACCTTCTCGTGGTAGGCGACCTGCAGCGCATCGAGGACCTTTTTCTTCAGCGACGTGCCGTCGCCGCTCGCCTCGGCCTCCACCCACTCGCCGATCGGCAAGCGCGGCCCGAAGTCGCGCTCAACGGCCGCCACCAGCCCCGGCACGTCCCATTGATCCTCCGGTGCGGCCGGCGGCACGAATTCATCGACCAGCTTGTCGACGACTTCCTCGCGCACGCCGACGATCGCCTCGGCGACATCCTCGGCGGCCATCAGATCGGTGCGTTGTTGGTAGATCACGCGGCGTTGATCGTTGGCGACGTCGTCGTATTCCAACAATTGTTTGCGGGCGTCGAAGTTATGCTGCTCGACGCGCCGCTGCGCCCGCTCGATCTGGCGGGTCAACATGCCGCTCTCGATCGCCTCACCGGCCTTCATGCCGACGCGCGTCATCAGCGCCTTCATCCGGGTCGGGTCGCCGAAGATGCGCATCAGGTTATCTTCGAGCGACAGATAGAACCGGCTCGAGCCCGGATCGCCCTGGCGGCCGGAGCGGCCGCGCAGCTGATTGTCGATACGGCGCGACTCGTGCCGCTCGGTGCCGATGATGTGCAAGCCGCCGGCGGCGAGCACTTGTTCGTGCCGCTCGCGCCAGTCGACTTGAATTTTCTCAAGGTCGTTCGCGCTCGGGTTGCGCAGCGCATCGATCTGGATCTGCGGGCTGCCGCCGAGCACGATGTCGGTGCCGCGGCCGGCCATGTTGGTCGCGATCGTGACCGCGCTCGGGCGCCCGGCCTCGGCGACGATGTGCGCCTCGCGTTCGTGCTGCTTCGCGTTCAGCACCTCGTGGGGAATCTTTGCCCCGACGAGCAGTTTGGCGAGCCGCTCCGAGGTCTCGATCGAGGTCGTGCCGACCAGCACCGGCTGGCCGCGCTTGGCGCAGTCCTGGATGTCCTCGAGGATCGCCTGGAACTTGTCCTGCTCGGTGAGGAACACGAGGTCGGCGCGGTCCTTGCGGACCATCGGCTTGTGGGTCGGGATCACCGCGACCTCGAGGCCGTAGATCTCCTGGAACTCGAACGCCTCGGTGTCCGCGGTGCCCGTCATGCCGGAGAGCTTGGAATACAACCGGAAGTAGTTCTGGAAGGTGATCGAGGCGACCGTCTGGTTCTCCTCCCGGACCTGCACGCCCTCCTTCGCCTCGACGGCCTGGTGCAGACCGTCCGACCAGCGCCTGCCGGGCATCGTCCGGCCGGTGAACTCGTCGACGATGATCACCTCGCCGCCGCGCACGATGTAATCGACGTCGCGCTTGTAGATCGCATGCGCGCGCAGCGCCGCGTTCAAGTGATGCATCAAGCGGATGTTGGTCGCGTCGTACAGGCTCTCGCCGTCGCGCAACAGGCCGCTCGCGGCGAACAATTCCTCGATGCGCTGGTGTCCGCTCTCGGTGAGCGTCGCCTGCTTGGCCTTCTCGTCGACCCAGAAGTCGCCGTCGATCGCGAGTTCGTAGCGCTCCGCGGGCGTTGGCTGACGGGCGCCGACGCCGGTTGCGCGCGTCGCCCTCACCGCCCCCTCGGCGGCGCCGGCCGTCTCGGCGGCCTCGGCGCCGAGGAATTCGACGCTCGGGTTGTGCACGCGACGGTCGCGCCAGACTTCGAGCTTCGCCTTGTGCGCGCTCTTGCCGCGGCCGAGGGCCGCCGAGAGCTGCTCGACGGTTGCGACGTTCTCGCCGTTCACGCCGAGGATCACGTCGCCCTGGCGAAGATCGCCGCGCACCCGCTTCGAGTCGATCTGCTCGATCAACAGCCCGCGTTCGACCGCCTCCTCGAGCGGCGCACGCGCGAGCTTCGGCACCAGGGCGTTGATCTTCAGGTACAGCTCAGTGCTTTCCTCGGCGGGACCGGAGATGATCAGCGGCGTGCGCGCCTCGTCGATCAGGATCGAGTCGACCTCGTCGACGATCGCGAAAGACAGCTTGCGTTGCACCCGCTCCTCGAGCCGGAAGGCGAGGTTGTCGCGCAGATAGTCGAAGCCGAACTCGTTGTTGGTACCGTAGGTGATGTCGCAGGCGTAGGCGGCGCGCTTCTCATCCTGGCTCTGCGCGTTCTTGATGACGCCGACCTCGAGGCCGAGAAAGCGGAACACCGGCGCCATCCAGTCCGAGTCGCGCTGCGCGAGGTATTCGTTGACGGTGACGACGTGCACGCCCTCGCCGGTCAGCGAATTCAAGTACGCCGGCAGCGTCGCCATCAGGGTCTTGCCCTCGCCGGTGCGCATTTCGGCGATCTTGCCGGCGTTCAGCACCAGGCCGCCGATCAGCTGCACGTCGAAATGGCGCAGACCGAGCTTGCGGCGCGAGGCTTCACGCACCAGCGCGAAGGCCTCCGGGGCGAGCGCCTCGAGCGTTGCGCCCGCGGCGAACCGCGCCTTCAATTCCCGCGTCTTCTCCGGAAACTGCTCGTCCCGCAACTCCGCGGTCTTCGCCTCGAAGGCGTTGACCGCCGCGACGGTGCGGCCCAACTCCTTGATCAGGCGCTGGTTACGGCTGCCGAAAATGCGGGTAAAGAACTTCCACACGCGCAGGAATCCTCAAAAAGACGGGTATTGTACGGGTAGACCCGCGGCGCGGGAAATCGTTTCGGCACCGCGGCGCCGACGGCGCCGTCGCCGGGTCAGCGCATGGCGCCGACGTAAGGTAGCGGGTTGACCGGCTGGCCGTTCTTCAACACCTCGAAATGCACGTGCGGCCCGGTCGAGCGCCCCGTCGAGCCGACCAGCGAGATCAACTGGCCCTTGCGCACCAGTTGGCCCACTTTCACGAGCAATTTCTCATTGTGGCAATACATGGTTGCAAGGCCGTTGCCGTGGTTGATCTCGACCACGTTGCCGTAGCCGGAACGCGGGCCGGCCCAGGTCACCAGGCCGGCGGCGACCGCATGCACGTGCGTGCCGGCGGGCGCGGCGATATCGAGACCCTCGTGAAATTCGGTGAAACCGGTGAACGGGTCCGGACGGTCGCCGAAATAGGAGGAAATCCAGCCATCCCGCACCGGGCTGCCCGCCGGATAGACCTGTTTGTTCAACTGCCTGGTCAGAATGAGGTTCTCGAGCACACCGAGCTGTTGCTCGCGGCTCGACAGTTCCCGCTGCACCCGGTCGACCATCGCGCTCAGGCTCGGAATCTCGGCCGGCTGCCCGGGCTCATCGCCGCTGCCGCCCTGCGGCGGCGGCTTGCCGAAATCGAACTCGCTGCCGTCGAGGTTCGCCATGTGCACCAGGCGGGTGCCGAGCGCGTCGAGACGAATCACGCTCGCGTCCATCTGGCCGACGCGCAGCGCGAGCGCGTTGACCTTGTCCTGGAACGCGCGCCGCACCTGGGCGATCTGCGTTTGCTGGCGAAGGATCGTCGCCGACCAGCCGCCCAGCCGGCGCAAGGGTTGCGCCAGGTGCTCCCGGGCGCCGAGGCTCATGCCGATCGAGAACGCCCCGCCGACGACGAGCAGGACCAATCCCACCGCGATCGCGATGATCAGCGGGTGCTGCAAGTCGAATTGTTTCACACGACCGGATTGCCGGCCGACGAGGATGACGTTCATAGGGAACACGATTCCAACGCTTGCGTCGCGCTTTTCACTGGCAACCCCGCTGTCATGGCTCCTTCTCGAGGAGCGGTAGACCGGAAGCTTTGCGTCCCCACCTTTCGGGGAGTTTGCTTTTGATCAGGAGGCCGCACTATGCAGAAAAACGTGACTTGAAACAAGGATTTCCGCACACTCCGGGTGGGCGAAAGCGATCGCCCGACAAGCACTGCAATGCAATATCCCAAAGCGATCAGCGAGTTATTACGCTTACATCACAAGCGGCTTGATGATCTGGGTGCCCGCCTCGCCTGGCGAGAAACCGTGCTGGCCCACGTCAAGGCCGCACTGCCGGCGGAGCTTGCCGGCGAGGTCGCCTCGGCTGGCCTGGATCAAGGGCGGCTATCGCTCGGCGTCACCAGTGCCGCATGGGCAAACCGCTTGCGCTACGCCATCGATGCCGCCCGGGAACCGATCGCCACCGCCTGCGGCACCGCGATCGAGGAGGTGCGCATCCGCGTCGTGCGCGCCGCGAGGCCGCGTCCGCCCGCGACTCAGGCCTGAATGGCGGCCGGCACGTAGGAAATCGGCGCCTCGGCGAGGCTGTCGAACGTGACCTCGCGCCAGGCGCTCGCCCGCTCGATCAATTCGCGCAGCAGCCGATTATTGAGCGCGTGGCCCGACTTGTAGCCGCTGAACTCGCCGATCAGGCTGTGCCCGAGCAGGTACAAATCGCCGATCGCATCGAGGATCTTGTGCTTGACGAACTCATCCTCGTAACGCAGGCCGTCCTCGTTGAGGACCCGGTAGTCATCCAGCACGATCGCGTTGTCCATATTGCCGCCGAGCGCCAGATTGCGCGCCCGCAAGCTCTCCAGATCGCGCATGAATACAAAGGTGCGCGCGCGGCTCACCTCGCGCAGGAACGAGGTCGTCGAGAAGTCCATCGAGGCGATCTGGGCATGCTTTTTGAAGGTCGGGTGATCGAATTCGATCTCGAAATTCACCTTGAAACCATCGTAGGGGTCGAAACGCGCCCACTTGTCGCCGTCCTCGACGCGCACGCTCTCGAGAATGCGGATGAAGCGCTTCGGCGCCTTTTGCTCCTCGATGCCGGCCGACTGCAGGAGGAACACGAAGGGCCCCGCGCTGCCGTCCATGATCGGCACCTCCGCGGCGCTCACTTCGACCAGCGCATTATCGATGCCGAGTCCGGCGAGCGCCGACAGAAGGTGCTCGACCGTCGAGATCTTGACCTCGCCGCGATGCAACGTGGTACCGAGCATGGTGTCGCCGACGAATTCGGCGCGTGCCTTGATGTCGACCGGTTGCGCCAAATCGGTGCGGCGAAACACGATGCCGGTGTCGGGCGGCGCCGGCCGCAGCGTCATCAGCACTTTCTTGCCGGTATGCAGGCCGATCCCCGAGGCCCTGATCGAATTCTTGAGTGTTCTTTGGTGCAGCATCGCTCTGAAGACCGGAGCCTCTATTAAATAGATGACAAAGGTACCACAGCGGGCCCCGGAGCCTGAAACCGGCGCCCGCGGCCGCCCCTTCGGGACGGCCTGCCGGGCGCCAAATATCGGAATGTTCCCGCCGCCGGCGACTAGTCCGCTTGGCGGCGCAGGAAGGCCGGAATGTCGAGAAAATCTCCCGCTTCCGTATCGGTGCGCAAGCCGTCGCCGACCGCGCGCTGCCGGGACACGGCCGGCGTATCGAGCGCGGCATAGTCGGCGGCGGCCGGTGCCGGCGTGCGACGCACCACCCGTATCGTCGGCTGCGGCGGCGCAACCGCCGCGGCGACCGTCTGCGGTTCGCGCGCCGTCTTCGGGGCGGGTCGGCCGAGCCCGGTGGCGACCACCGTGACACGGATCTGGTTGCTCATCTCCGGATCGATCACGGTGCCGACCACCACGGTCGCATCATCCGAGGCGAACTGTTTGATCACGTTGCCGACCTCCTGGAACTCGCCGATCGACAAATCCATGCCGGCGGTCACATTGACGAGGATGCCCTGCGCACCGGCGAGGTTGATGTCCTCGAGCAACGGGCTGGAAATCGCCGACTCGGCCGCCTCGCGGGCGCGGTCCTCGCCGGAGGCGCTGCCCGAGCCCATCATCGCCATGCCGGTTTCCGACATCACGGTGCGAACGTCGGCGAAGTCGACGTTGATCAAGCCCGGGCGCGTGATCAGTTCGGCAATGCCCTGCACGGCGCCTTGCAGGACGGTGTTCGCCGCCTTGAACGCATCGAGCAGCGTCGTCTCGCTGCCGAGCACGGAGAGCAGCTTCTGGTTCGGGATCGTGATCAGCGAATCGACGTACTTGGACAACTCGAGCATGCCATTGTCGGCGATGCGCGAGCGCTTGTTGCCCTCCATCTCGAAGGGCTTGGTGACCACGGCCACCGTGAGGATGCCGAGTTCCTTCGCCACCTGCGCGACCACCGGCGCGGCCCCCGTGCCGGTGCCGCCGCCCATGCCGGCGGTGATGAACAACATGTCGCAACCCTCGATCAGCTCGATGATGCGATCACGGTCCTCCATCGCCGCCTGCCGGCCGACTTCCGGGTCGGCGCCCGCGCCCAGGCCCTTGGTGATGTTGCAGCCGATCTGCAGCGCCGTGCGCACCTTGGAGTGCTTGAGCGCCTGCGCATCGGTGTTGATGCAGATGAAGTCCACGCCCTCGAGACCCGCCTGCACCATGTGCGAGACGGCATTGCCGCCGCCGCCGCCGACGCCGAGCACCTTGATGACGGCGTTTTGGCTGAATGTATCCATGAGTTCGAACATTCCGATTCTCCTTCCCGATCGTTATTGAATCAAAAATTCCCCTGAAACCAATTCTTCATGCGCTCAAACAGGTTCTTCACACCCGCACCGAGCATCGGCCCCTGCGTGCGCTGCAGATCGGTCGTGCTCTTCGCGTAAAGCAGCAGCCCGACGCCGGTGGCGTGGATCGGGTTGCCGACGACATCGGTCAAGCCGCTCACGTACTGCGGGATGCCGAGGCGCACCGGCATGTGGAACACCTCCTCGGCCAGCTCGATCGCACCCTCCATCTTCGCGGTGCCGCCGGTGAGCACGATGCCCGTCGCGACGGTCTCCTCCAGTCCGCTGCGACGCAGTTCGTCGCGGATCAACGCAAACAGCTCCTCGTAGCGCGGCTCGACGATCTCCGCGAGCGTCTGGCGCGCGAGGCGTCGCGGCGGCCGGTCGCCGACGCTCGGCACCTCGATGGTTTCGTCCGGATTGGCGAGCTGCGAGAGCGCGCAGGCGAAACGAAGCTTGATGTCCTCGGCGTACTGCGTCGGCGTGCGCATCGACACGGCGATGTCGTTCGTCACCTGGTCGCCGGCGATCGGGATCACGGCCGTGTGGCGGATCGCGCCGCCGCCGAAGACGGCGATGTCGGTGGTGCCGCCGCCGATGTCGACCAGGCACACACCCAGGTCCTTCTCATCCTCGGTGAGCACGGCGAAGCTCGAGGCGAGCTGCTCCAGGACGATGTCGTCGACCACGAGGCCGCAGCGCTGTACGCACTTGACGATGTTCTGGGCGGCGCTGTCGGCGCCGGTGACGATGTGCACCTTCGCCTCGAGCCGCACCCCGGACATGCCGATCGGGTCGCGGATGCCTTCCTGGGAATCGATGATGTATTCCTGCGGCAGCACGTGCAGGATCTTCTGGTCCGCCGGAATCGCGACCGCCTTGGCCGCGTCGATGACTCGCTCCACATCGCTCTGCACGACCTCCTTGTCCTTGATCGCGACGATGCCGTGCGAGTTCAGGCTGCGCACGTGGCTGCCGGCGATGCCGGCGTAGACCGAATGGATCTCGCAGCCGGCCATCAACTCCGCTTCCTCGACGGCGCGCTGAATCGACTGCACGGTCGACTCGATGTTGACCACCACGCCCTTCTTCAGGCCCCGCGATGGGTGGCTGCCGATGCCGATGATTTCGAGCGTACCGTCGGCGAGCACCTCGCCGACGATGGCGACGACCTTGCTCGTACCGATGTCGAGGCCGACCAGAAGATTACGATCTGAACGCTTGGCCATGGATGATTTGACCCTTTAGGCTTCTTTCTGCACGTGATGTTTGGACGGTGCGGGCGCGAGGCGCGCACCGCCCGCCGACGCCCGCGCCGGTGTGGCCGATGCGGCCGGCGCGGGCGAAGACGTCGGCGCCGGAGCGCCGCCGGTGACCGGCTTGGCACCCGCACGCCAGCCGATGGCAAAACCGTTCGAGTAGCGCATATCGACGTACGCCACCTCGTTCAAGCGCGGCATGACGACCCGCGAGGCGGTGCGGATGAAACGCCGCATGCGCCGCTCGACGTGCTTGCGGCCGAGCCGCACCGCCAGGCCGTTCGACAGCGACATCCGCCAGGCGCCGCGCGCATCCAGACCGAGATCGGCGATGCGCATCCCGGCCGCGGCCATCAGCGGCTCGGTGCGCAGATAGACTTTCGCGACCTCGGCCGCGCTGCCGTGCGGCCCGCCCAGCAAGGGCAGTCCGGGCGGCGCATCCACCGCATGGCGCAGGAACAATTCGCCGCGCGCATTGAGCAGCCCCGAGCCATTCCAGCGCGCCACGGCCTGCTGCTCGACCACGCTCACACGCAAGCCATTCGGCCAGCGCCTCTGCACCCGCACGCTGTCGACCCAGGGCAGCGCCTCGACCGCGCGCTGAATGCCATCGAGATTCGCCGACATGAAACCGGCCGGCAGGTAGCGCGCCACCGCCTTTTCCACCTCGACCGGCGTGACGCGCCGGAAGTGCCCGTCGATCGCGACCGCGGTGACCGGCCGGTTCAGTCCCCAGGCGAGCGCGCCGAGGCCCGCACCGAAGAGCGCCAACAGAGCGCTCCGGCGCGCGAGCGCGCGCCAGTCGATGAACGCACGCACGCGCTCGAAGAAGGGTCGGGGCGCGGCACCGCGCCGCTTGTAGCGATTGCGCCGCTGCATGACGGTGCCGATCATTTGCGCCGCCTCGTGAAGCTGCTCTCCAGCACCTGCCAGGCCAGCTCGGGAAAATCGACGCCGGCTTGCCGGGCCGCCATCGGCACCAGACTGTGCCCGGTCATGCCCGGGGTGGTGTTGATCTCGATGAAACGGAAGGCGCCGTCGGCCGGCTCGCGCATGAAGTCGACCCGGCCCCAGCCCTCGCAACCGGTGGCGCGAAACGCGC
>JABEVI010000142.1 GCA_013044085.1 Steroidobacteraceae bacterium | reverse complement strand
TCGACAAGATCACCATTCTCGAGATCAAGTCGGTGCGGATCAGCGCCGCGGACAAGCTGGCGAACGTGCGCCGTGAACTCGATGCGCTGCGGCGCACGTGGAGCGCCTCGGACTTCGCCGCCACGGACATCGCCCCCGACCAGGATGCGCTGCGCGCGGTCAACGAACGATTGTGGAAGATCGAGGATGACATCCGTGAGAAGGAACGTGCACAGGCTTTCGATGCCGAATTCATCCGGCTCGCCCGCCAGGTCTACTTCCAGAACGACGAGCGCGCCGCGATCAAGCGGCGGATCAACACCCGGCTCGGCTCGGCCTTTATCGAGGAAAAATCCTACAGCGACTATCGGTCCGCGGGGGGCGGCTCACCGCAGTAGCGTGTACTCGGCCCCGCAATAGGCGCATTTCGCCCATCCGGTCGGCTCGATCGGTAAGTACACCCGCGGATGGGAATTCCACAGATGCATCCCCGGCATCGGGCACGCGAGCGGCAGGTCTTGCGCCTTCACCGTGTAGCGGTGCTCCGCATTCGGTTGAAACAGATTGCGCCTGCTATCGTCTGCCTCGGTCGCCGACATCGAACTGCCTCCAACGGGTGCAAGGCGGCGATTTTGCGCGCCGCGGCGCCGATCCGCAACGACCCCGGCACTAGCTTGCGCCCGGCCCGGGCGCGAACGTCTCCTCCCACAGACGCCCGATGCGTGCACGCTCCGGCGCGAACGGTTGCGCCTCGACGAGGCGTTTATCCTCCCCCTCGAGCGACAGCCGGTGCAGGATGCCGCGATAGCCGCGGTACGCCTCGCTCAGCCATGCCGCGGTCTCGGCCCCGATCACGCCGCAGCGCACGAGCGCCTCGAGCTGGCGTATGTTGTCGGTATATTCGATCAGCTCGGCGAAGCGGTGGGCGGCCGAGAGCACCCAGTACTGAACCAGGAATTCGATGTCGGCGATGCCGCCGGCGTCCTGCTTGAGGTCGAATTCGCCGGGGCCGGCGCTCGAGAGCTCGCGGCGCATGCGCGCGCGCATCCCGGCGACGTCCTCGCGCAGAGTATCGCGCCGCACCGCCGTCGTCAGCACGCGGCGCCTGACGCCCTCGAAGCGCGCGGCAAGCGCCTCCTCGCCGGCCACGGCGCGTGCGCGCAGCAGCGCCTGGTGCTCCCAGGTCCAGGCCTCCGCCATCTGGTAGCGTTCGAACGCATCGATGCCGGTCATCAGAAATCCGCCCTTGCCGTTCGGGCGCAAGCGCATGTCGACCTCGTAGAGCCGGCCGGCGCTCGAGTGCATCGTCAACAGATGCACGATGCGTTGCCCGAGACGCAGGAAGAACACGCCGTTGTCGATCGAGCGGGCGCCGCGCGTCGCCTGGATTTCACCGCTCGAGTCGTGCAGAAACACCAGGTCGAGGTCCGAACCGTAACCGAGTTCGATGCCGCCGAGCTTGCCGTAGGCGACGACGGCGATTTTGGCGACCCGCAGCTCGGATTCGCGCTCGCCGCAATACGGCACGCCGTATACCGCGGTGATCTGCCGCCAGGCGAGGTCCGTGCACCAGCCGACGATCAGCTCGGCGATGTCGGTCAGCCGGTCGCTCACTTTCATGAGCGGCAGCCGACCGGTCATGTCGGCGAGCGCGACCGAGAACACCGCCGCCTTTTGGAACTGGCGCAGGGCCTCGACCTGGCGCTCCGGATCGTCCGCGGGCAGATGCTGCGTGCGCGCCACCAGTTCCTGCGCGAAGCCGGCGCGCGAGGGCAGCTCCTCGAAGAGCTTCGGATCGATCAACTCGTCGAGCAGCAGGGGAAACTCGGCGATCCGACCCGCGAGGAAGCCGCTGAGCGCGCAAACCTCGAGCAGCCGCGCAAGCGCCTGGGGCTGCTCGCGCAGCAAGGCCAGATAAGCCGATCGGGTGCCGATCGCCTCCAGGATCCGCAGCACCCGCGCGAGCAGGGTCGCGGGCTGCTCGCGCGCCACGAGCGCCGCGATCACCCGTTCGAGCACCGCGTGCAGCCGGCGCCGTCCGGCCTCGTCGAGTTTGCGATAGGCACTCGATTGTCGGTACGCGTCGAGCTGCGAGGCGAGCGCGGGGATCTCGGCGGTGGCGACGCCCCTCGCGTCGAGTTCCTCGCCGAGCTGCGGCGCATCGAGATTGAACAGGCCGCTGCGCCCGTCCTCGCGCTGCGCGCGCGCGGCGGCGAACACCAAGGCCTCGAATTGCGCGGCAACCTCGCGGCGGGCAGCATCGATAAGTTCGAGGCTCGAGGCCCAGTCGGCGCAGCCGAAGCGCAGTGCGAGCCTGGCGCGATCCGTCTCGTCCTGCGGCAGCCGGTGGGTCTGCTCGTCGCGGATCATTTGCACGGCGTTTTCCGCGCGCCGCAGGGTGATGTACGCCTCGGTCAGCGCCGCCACCGCCGCGGCCGGCAAAAGCTTCGCGCCGGCGAGCACCGGCAGCACCTGCAGAAGCGAGGCGTTCTGCAGCCGCTGATCACTGCCGCCGCGCACGAGCTGGAAGGATTGGGCGATGAACTCGATCTCGCGGATGCCGCCGACACCGAGCTTCAGGTCGGAATCCCGGTCCCGTCGCGCCACCTCGCGCGCGATCAGCGCCTTCATGTCGCGCAACGACTCGAAGACGCCGAAATCCAGATAGCGGCGGTACACGAACGGCCGCACGCAGTCCCGGTAGGTGACCGCATACGCCTCGGCGCCGACGATCGCGCGCGCCTTGATCCAGGCGTAGCGCTCCCAGTCGCGGCCGTGCTGCTGCAGATAGTCCTCGAGCGCGGCGAGACTGACCGTGAGCGGGCCGCTGTCGCCGAACGGGCGCAAGCGCGTGTCGACGCGAAATACGAAGCCCTCGTCGGTGCGTTCGTCGAGGAGCCGGATGAACTCGCGGCCCACACGCTGGAAGTATTCTTGATTGTCGAGCGCACGCGCCCCGTCCGTCTCGCCGCCCTCGCCATAGAGCAGCACCAGATCGACGTCCGAGGAGAAGTTCAACTCGCCGCCGCCGAGCTTGCCCATGCCGACGACGATCAACGGCACCACGGCGCCGTCTGCACCCCGAGGCCGGCCGAACGCCGGCTCGAGCAGGCGCGCAGCGGCGGCCGCGGCGGCACGGATCGTGCCGTCCGCGAGCTGCGACAGTGCGGCAAGCGTCTCGGCGACGCTCGCACGACCGGCGATATCCCGCCAGGCGATGCGCAGCATTTCGCGGCGTCGCCACGCACGCAGCAGCGAACCGGCCTGCGCCGCATCGCCAGCCTCGCCGAGCGCCCGTTCGCAGGCCGCGCTCCAGGCACCCGCCGCCACCGGCTCGTCGTGCCCATCGAGCCAGTCGAGCGCCTCGGGATCACTCAACAGGGCCGAGGCGGCGAATTCGCTGCACGCGATCACCCGCGGCATTTCCTCGCGCAGCCGAGCAGAGGCCGCCGCACACGCCGCCCGCAGCGTCGCGCACGCCGCCGCACGTTCCCGCCAGCGTCCGACCGACTCGCGCAAACACTCCGGCAGGCTCATCGGCGCAGTATACCCACCAAAAAAAAGAGCGGGCCGAAGCCCGCTCCTTTTGACATGCAGCCCTTGCGGGTGCTTTACATGTCCATGCCGCCCATGCCGCCCATGCCGCCGCCCGGAGCGCCGTGCGCGTGCTCTTCCTCCTTGGGGGCTTCCGCGATCATGACTTCCGTGGTGAGCAACAGACCGGCGACCGACGCCGCGTTCTGCAGCGCAAGACGCGTGACCTTCGTCGGGTCCAGGATGCCCATCTCGATCATGTCGCCGTAATCGCCGGTCGAGGCGTTGTAGCCGAACGTTCCCTTGCCTTCGCGGACCCGGTTCAGCACGACCGCCGCGTCTTCGCCGGCGTTGCTGACGATCTGGCGCAGCGGTTCCTCGATCGAACGGGCGAGAATCTTGATGCCCGTCGTCTGGTCCTCGTTGGCACCGGTGAGCTTCTCGATGGCCTTCAGCGCCCGCACCAGCGCAACACCACCGCCCGGAACGACGCCTTCCTCGACGGCGGCCCGCGTGGCATGCAACGCGTCCTCGACGCGCGCCTTCTTTTCCTTCATCTCGATCTCGGTGGCAGCGCCAACCTTGATCACGGCGACGCCGCCGGAGAGCTTGGCCACACGCTCCTGCAGCTTCTCCTTGTCGTAATCGGAGGTCGCTTCCTCGATCTGCTGACGGATGCTCTCGACGCGAGCCTTGATGTCGGCCGCCTTGCCGGCGCCGTCGATGACCGTCGTGTTCTCCTTCTCGACCAGCACCTTCTTCGCTTCGCCGAGATCGTTGAGCGTCGCCTTTTCCAGCGACAGCCCGACTTCATCGGAAATCACGGTGCCGCCGGTCAGGATCGCGATGTCCTGAAGCATTGCCTTGCGGCGGTCGCCGAAGCCCGGGGCCTTGACGGCCGCGACCTTGACGATGCCACGGATGGTGTTGACGACCAGGGTCGCGAGCGCCTCGCCCTCGACGTCCTCGGCGACGATCAGCAGCTGCCGACCGGCCTTGGCGATCGACTCGAGCAGCGGAAGAAGCTCGCGGATGTTGGAGATCTTCTTGTCGACCAGAAGGATCAGCGGCTTGTCGAGCTCGGCGCTCTGGCTCTGCTGATTGTTGATGAAGTACGGCGACAGATAGCCGCGGTCGAACTGCATGCCCTCGACGACCTCGAGCTCATTGTCGAGACCGGAGCCTTCCTCGACCGTGATCACGCCTTCCTTGCCGACCTTCGCCATCGCATCGGCGATCGTCTTGCCGATGCTCTCATCGGAGTTCGCCGAGATGGTGCCGACCTGCGCGATCGACTTCGGGTCCTTGCACGGCTTGGAGAGCTTCTTCAGCTCCTCGGTGGCCGCGCCGACCGCATGGTCGATGCCGCGCTTCAGGTCCATCGGGTTGATGCCGGCGGCGACCGCCTTCAGACCCTCACGGATGATCGCCTGCGCGAGCACGGTCGCGGTGGTGGTGCCGTCACCCGCCTCGTCGGAGACGTTGGAGGCGACTTCCTTGACCATCTGCGCGCCCATGTTCTCGAACTTGTCCTTCAGTTCGATTTCCTTCGCGACCGAAACGCCGTCCTTGGTGACGGTCGGTGCGCCGAAGCTCTTGTCGAGCACCGCATTGCGGCCCTTCGGACCGAGCGTGACCTTGACCGCGTTGGCCAGAATATTCACACCCTTGAACATGCGTTGCCGGGCGTCGTCGCTAAAGCGTACGTCTTTTGCTGCCATTTTCCTTACCTGCCTATGACTCGTTGAGTTCTGTGGTAATTCATCGACCGTCGGAGTTACTTGCTCTCGACGACGGCCATCACGTCTTCTTCGCGCATGACGACGAGTTCATCGCCGTCCATCTTGACCTCGGTGCCGCTGTACTTGCCGAACAGCACTTTGTCGCCGACCTTCAGGTCGACGGGACGCACTTCGCCGTTCTCCAACAGCTTGCCCTTGCCCACGGCAAGGACTTTGCCGAAGATCGGCTTCTCGGTCGCCGTATCGGGAATCACGATGCCGCCCGGGGACTTGCGCTCCTCTTCCTCTCGTTTCACGATCACGCGGTCATGAAGGGGACGAATCTTCATAAGACAAGACTCCTAAAGCTTGGGGTACGGGATGGTCTACCTTGGAGAGGCGAGCCTTGTTAGCACTCCCCCCTCATGGCTGCCAATGATAGGGGCGGTTTTCGCCGATTCAAGCCCCTTGACACCGAAAGGGTTCAAAC
>JABEVI010000141.1 GCA_013044085.1 Steroidobacteraceae bacterium | reverse complement strand
GGCCTGGTCGCGGTGTGTCTGTGCGCGGCCGCCGCGGGCAATGCGCTGACCCCGCCCGGCAACCAGGTCGTGCGGGTCGCGCCGGGGGCCGGTTGTTGGCTGCTGCTCGCGAGCCTCGGTCTGCTCGCGACCGACGCGATCACCCGGATGCGGCCGGGACCGCTTGCGCGGGTGCTGTCACTGGCCGCGTTCCTCGCGGTGGCCGGTGCCGCGCTCGCGCACGGCACGTTCGACCATTTGTCGGTGATGCGCGAGTATGCCGTCAATGCCGACCGCTTCGCCTTTGAAATGCGACGGCACGTGGAACTCGCCTTCGGCTCGCTCGCCGCGGCGGTCATCGTCGCCTGTCCGCTCGGCGTGCTCTGTCACCGCGTGCCGCGGTTGCGCCCGGGCATCCTGAGTGCACTGAATCTCGTGCAGACCATTCCGGCGGTCGCGCTGTTCGGCATCTTGATGGCGCCGCTCGGCGCCGTGGCGGCGGCCGTGCCGTTCGCCGCGCGCATCGGCATCGAGGGGATCGGTGCGGCTCCGGCCGTGCTCGCCTTGTTCCTGTATTCGCTGCTGCCGATCGTCGCGAACACCGCCGCCGGATTGAGCCGTGTCTCGCCGGCCGCGGTCGAAGCCGCGCGCGGCATGGGCATGACGAACGGGCAGGTTCTCGCCGGCGTCGAGCTGCCGCTCGCCCTGCCGGTGATCCTGACCGGGATTCGGATCGTGCTGGTGCAAAACATCGGGCTCGTGACCATTGCGGCGCTGATCGGCGCGGGCGGTCTCGGCACCTTCGTGTTCGAGGGAATCGGCCAGTCGGCGATCGATCTCGTGCTGCTCGGCGCGCTGCCGACCGTGGCGCTCGCGTTGTCCGCGGCCGTGCTCCTCGATGCGTTGATCGAAGTCATCGACCGGAGCCCGCCATGATCAGGATCGAACAACTGACGAAGCGTTATGGCGCGACCAGCGTCGTCGACGAGGTGTCCCTGGTCGTGGAGCGCGACTCGATCATGGCGATCGTCGGCACCTCCGGGTCCGGCAAGTCGACGCTGCTGCGGATGATCAACCGCCTCGTCGAGCCGAGCTCGGGCCGCGTGCTCCTGAATGGCAGGGACACCGGCGCGGAGCCCGCCCACCTGCTGCGGCGTCGGATCGGCTACGTGATCCAGGGCAACGGCTTGTTCCCGCATCGTACCGTCGCCGAGAACATCGCCACCGTGCCGCGCCTGCTCGGCTGGGAGGAGAAGCGCATCGGTGCGCGCGTCGCCGAGTTGCTCACGCTCCTGCAGCTCGAGACCGGCGTGTACGCGCACAAGTATCCGCACGAGCTGTCCGGCGGTCAGCAACAGCGCGTCGGCGTCGCGCGCGCGCTCGCCGCGGAGCCCTCGGTCTTGCTGATGGACGAGCCGTTCGGCGCGCTCGATCCGATCATCCGCGCCAAGGCGCAGGAGGACTTGCGGCACATCCGCCGCCGATTCGGCATCACCATCGTGCTGGTCACTCACGACATCGAGGAAGCCTTTCGCCTCGGCGATCGGGTCGCCGTCATGAGCCGCGGGCATCTCCTGCAGTGCGACCGGCCGGCGGCGTTGCTCACCCGGCCCGCCGATCCGTTCGTCACCCAATTGACCGGCGCGGCCGACCGGGCCTTGCGCCTGCTGTCGCTGACGAGGGCCGGCGATCTGGCCGATCCGGCCGGCAGCGGCGGCGAAGCGGTGGCTCACGCGGGCGCCGGCGAGGTCAGCGTCGCGGCAGATGCGTCGCTGCGCGACGTGCTCGCCGATCTGATGTGGCAAAACGCCGACGCGGCCGTGGTGCTCGACGCCGGCGGCCGACCGTGCGGACGTCTCACGGTCGCGGCGATCCTCGCACAGGGGCGTGCGCGCTGATGCGGCGTGTCGCCGCGTGCTGGCCGCTCGGCGCCCTCGCGCTGCTCGCGGCCTTTCTCCTCGCGCCGCAGCGCTTCGCGCCGCTGTTCGCGCCGCTGAACCCTGACGGCGCACCGCCGATCTACAACCAGGGCAACCTTCTCGCGCTCGCGCTCGCGCATCTTGGCATCGTGTGCATCGCGGCGGTGGCGAGCACGCTGGTCGCCGTCGGCCTCGGGATCCTGGTCACGCGCGCGCGCGGCGCGCAGTTCCTGCCGTTGTCGCGCACGCTCGTGAATTTCGGCCAGACCTTTCCACCGGTCGCGATCCTCGCGCTCGCGGTGCCGTTGGTCGGCTTCGGCGAGAAGCCGACGCTGATCGCACTGTTCGCGTACGGATTGCTGCCGATCTTCGAGAACACGGTCGCGGGCCTCGAGAGCTGTCCAGCGGCGTTGCTCGAGGCGGCGAGCGGCATGGGCATGAGCGCCGGGCAACGCCTGTGGTCGGTGGAATTGCCGCTCGCGATGCCGTTGATCTTCGAGGGCGTGCGCCTCTCGGTCGTGATCAGCGTCGGTACGGCGACCATCGGTTCGACGGTCGCGGCGAAGGGTTTGGGCGAGGTGATCATCGCCGGGCTTCTGTCGAACAACAACGCCTTCGTCCTGCAGGGCGGGCTCGCGACCGGCCTGATCGCGATCCTGCTCTACGAGGCGATCGGCCTCGTGCAGCGGCGCGTCTGCGGGGCCGTGCGCCTCGATTGAGGCCCGCGCACGGACGTCGGCGGGGACTTCGACTACAATCGATCGATGAACGCTGGGATCCGCAATGGACAGGTGGACGAGGCGCCCGCCGCGCGCGGCGTGAGCGTTGCGGCGATCGAGTGGCCGACGCTCGCCTTGATCCTCGCGACCTACGGCGCCTGGCTCGTGATCACGCTCCACTATCGGCACTGGCCGCTCCTCGTCGTCGCCCCCGTGACCGCGGTGCTGCTCGCGCTTCACGGCTCGGTGCAGCATGAAATCATCCACGGACATCCGACACGCAAGGCCTGGATCAATGAGCTGCTCGCCGTCTGGCCGCTGTCCCTATGGCTGCCGTACCGCCTCTACCGCGACAGTCACCTCGCGCATCATCGCGATGAGCGCCTGACCGATCCGCTCGATGATCCGGAGTCCTACTACGTGACGCCGGCGGATTGGGCGCGCTCGCATTGGTTGGTCCGTGCGAGCTTGGCGGTGCAACAGACGCTTCTCGGGCGGGTGCTCGTAGGCTCGTTCTGGCGCATCGGCGCATTCCTGATCGCCGAGGCTCGCGGCGTGGCGCGTGGCGATCGAGGACGGCGGCGGCTGTGGATCCAGCACCTGGCCTGGTGCGTGCCGGTGGTGCTGTGGCTCAAACTCGTCTGCGGCATGCCGTTGTGGTTGTATGCGGTGGCGATGGTCGTTCCGGCGAACGGCATCCTGCTGATCCGCTCCTTCGCCGAGCACCGCGCCCGGCCGCTCGTGCGCGAGCGGGTCGCGATCGTCGAGGATTCCTGGATCCTCGGCCCCCTGTTTCTGTTCAATAATCTGCACGCGTTGCACCACGAGGTGCCGATGGTTCCCTGGTACCAATACAACGCGCGCTATCGACGGGATCGCGGGCGACTGATCGCCGCGAACGGCGGCCTGATCTACAAGACCTATTTCGACGTCGCGCGCCGCTTCTTGCTGCGTTCGCACGACGTGATACCGCATCCGAGCGGCCGGGTGCCGATGGCGCGTCCGCCGCAGGGCTGAGCGCGTGAAGGGCATGTTCCGCTCGCTGAGCGGATACAATTACCGCATCTGGGCGGCCGGCGCCATCGTCTCGAACGTCGGCACGTGGATCCAGCGCACCGCACAGGATTGGCTGGTGCTCACGCGCTTGACGGCGCACAGCGCCACCGCCGTCGGCGTGGTCATGGGGCTGCAGTTCGGCCCACAATTGCTGTTGTTGCCCCTGACCGGGTTCGCCGCCGACCATCTCGACCGGCGCAAGCTGCTGTTCGCGACGCAGGCGGCGATGGGTGCACTCGCGCTCGTTCTGGGTTTGCTGACGGTCGCCGGTCTGGTCGAGCTGTGGCATGTCTATGTCTTCGCGTTCCTGCTCGGCTGCGTCGCGGCATTCGATGCTCCGGCGCGGCAGACATTCGTCTGGGAGTTGGTCGGCGAGGAGGACCTATCGAATGCAGTGGCGCTGAACTCGACCTCGTTCAACGCGGCGCGCATGATCGGTCCGGCCATCGCCGGTGTTCTCATCGCCGGCGTCGGCTCCGGCTGGGCGTTCCTGCTGAACGCGGTTTCCTTCGCAGCGGTGCTCGCATCCCTCGGCATGTTGCGCGTCGCCGAGTTGCATACGAGGTGCATGCCTGAACGGGCGCGCGGCGGCATCGCCGAGGGATTTCGCTACGTCTGGAACCGGCCCGATCTGAAGGCGGTTTTGGTGATGCTGTTCTTGATCGGCACGTTCGGGTTGAATTTCCAGATCTTCATCCTGACCATGTCCGTCACGGTCTTTCACGTCGGTGCCGATCGATACGGATTGCTGACCTCGATCATGGCGCTCGGTTCGGTGGCCGGCGCCTTGTTCGCGGCGCGGTACTCGCGGCCGCGGATGTCTCTGCTGTTCGCCGGGGCCGCGGTATTCGGTCTGGGTCTGGTGGTGGCCGCGGTGCTGCCGGACTACGCGCTGTTCGGTGCCGCGCTGCTCGTCATCGGGGCGGCGGCGCAGATCTTCTCGACGACCACGAACGGCTTCGTGCAATTGTCGACCGAGCCGGTCATGCGGGGCCGCGTCATGGCGATCCTGCTCGCGATTGCGCTCGGTGGCACGCCGCTCGGTGCGCCGATCGTCGGCTGGGTGGCGGATACCCTGGGGCCGCGCTGGGCCCTCGGTGTCGGCGCCGCCTCCGGTTTCGCGGCCGCGATGGTCGGCGTTCGCTACTTCACCAAGCACCGGGGTTTGCGTTTGCGCATCTGGCGCCCGCGGCGCCGATAATGGGAGTAAAGTAGCTGCAAATCAGTGCGCATCCGGAGAGTCCGTGGCCAAGCCGAATTACCATCAAGCACGCAAGGAGCGGGAGCGGACCCGCAAGGCGAGGCAGCAGGCCAAGCAGGAGCGGCGCGCGACCCGGCCCGGGGAATTGGAGGGCGGAGCGGCCGATGTCGCGGTGCCGCCGGCCGGACCCGAGCAGTGAAACTGGCCGCGAGCTGTGCCGCGGCGCGCCAGGAGCGCATGGAGCGGATCCGCCGCGGCCGCTTGAGTGCGCAGGCTTTGCGGGTCGCCTTTCCCGGACTCGAGAGGATCCGTCTGGAATTGAAGTTCGAGGGGGCAAAAGCGAACCCACCGGCCGACCAGTCCCACGTGCTGCACCCGGCGGCGCGGGCCTTCTTCGAGTTTCCCTGTCCTTACGCGGATTGCGACGGTGAATTCGACCTGACGAGCGCGGTCGCAGCGGCGGTCGCCGGGAAGGCGCATGAGGCCCATGGAGTGCTCGATTGTTGCGGGCGGCGTGCGCTCGACTATGCGTCGAAACAGGAATGCCGCCTGCAGGTGCTGTATACGGTGACTGCGACGTATTAACATGGGGGCGTGAAAACGCAGATCCCCTCCCGGCTGGCCGCGCTGCGCGCGGCCATGCAGTCGCACGGTGTCGCTGCTGTGCTGGTACCGAGCGCAGACCCTCACTTGTCCGAGTACCTGCCCGAACATTGGCAGGCGCGCAGCTGGTTGTCCGGATTCACCGGTTCGGCCGGCACCTTGGTCGTCGGTCGCGAGCACGCCGGCTTGTGGACCGACTCGCGCTACTTCTCGCAAGCCGAACAGCAGCTCGCCGGCAGCGGCATCGCGCTCATGAAGCTGCGCGTGCAGCAGGCGCCGGAACATTTGCAATGGCTGCGCGAGCATCTGCGCGCCAAGGATGTGCTCGCGGTCGCCGGCGATGGCATCGCGCTCTCCACGAAACGTCTCATCGAACCGATGCTGCTCGGCATCGGCGCGAGCTTGCGCACCGACATCGACCTGCCCGCCTCGATCTGGACCGATCGGCCCGCGTTGCCGCGCGCGCCGGTGTATGCGCATGCGGCGGCCTACGCCGGTATTTCGCGCCGCGAGAAGCTTGCGCGCTTGCGCGAGGCGGTGGCGAGGCTCGGCGCGACCCATCACCTGATTTCGAGCCTCGATGACGTCGCCTGGCTCTCGAATCTGCGTGGCAGCGACGTACCGTGCAATCCGGTCTTTCTCGCCCATCTGCTGCTCGAGCCCGAGGGCCGGGCGCGATTGTTCGTCGACCCGGCCAAACTCGATGCGCGGTTGATCGACGCGCTCGGCGATGATGGCATCACGGTCGTCGACTACGCGCAACTCGCGCCGCAACTGCGCCGGCTCTCGGCCGTGGAAGGGTTGCTGCTCGATCCGGGCAGAGTGGTCGTTGCGCTCGCCGAGGCGATCGCGCCGACCGTGAGGCTCGTCGAGGCGGCCAATCCGAGCAGCGCCTTCAAGGCCGTCAAGAGCGCCGTCGAGCTCGATCATATCCGCGAGGTGATGCGCCGGGACGGCGCCGCCCTGGTGCGCGCTTTCCGCCGGCTCGAAGAGCGGCTGAGCGCGGGCGGCCCCGTGACCGAGCTCACCGTCGATGTGCTCCTGCACGAGGAGCGTTCAGCGCAGCCCGGCTGGGTGGGCGAGAGCTTCGAGACGATCGCGGGCTATCAGGCCAACGGCGCGTTGCCGCATTACCGCGCCACGGCGGAGTCGCACAGCACCTTGAAGGCCGAGGGCTTGTTGTTGATCGATTCCGGCGGGCAATATCTCGGCGGCACCACCGATGTCACCCGGGTGCTGGCGCTCGGCGCGACGACGCCGGAGCAGCGGCGCGATTCGACCCTGGTGTTGAAGGGCTTGATCGCCTTGTCCAGCACGCGGTTCCCGGCCGGCGCGAGCGGCCCGCAGCTCGACTCGATCGCCCGTGCGCCGCTGTGGGCCGCTGGCGTGGATTACGGACACGGGACGGGACATGGCGTCGGATATTTCCTGAATGTGCACGAGGGGCCGCAGTCCATCCGCCCGCCGGTCGCCGGCGGCCCACTGGTCGCGCTCGAACGCGGCATGATCAGTTCGATAGAGCCGGGATTGTACAAGCCGGGCCGACACGGCATTCGCCACGAGAATCTGGCGGTGGTGGTCGATGCCGGTCGCAGCGAGTTCGGCGAGTTCAACGCCTTCGAGACGCTCACGCTGTGTCCGTTCGACCGCCGCACGCTCGATCCGGCACTGCTCAACGAGCAAGAGCGGGCCTGGATCGACGCCTATCATGCCCGTGTGCACGGCGCCCTGGCGCCTTTGCTTGCCGGCGCCGATCTCGAATGGCTGGACCGGCATTGCGCCCCGTTGGCATGAAAGCTGCTTCCATCCGGGTGTACCGGTTGGAACCATTCATCATGTGCACATTCGCGCGAATCCCGGTGACGGGCATGGCCGAGGCGGCGGCAAGGGCCGGCCGCGAGGGCGGCCATGGGCGACCGTGGGCGGCAAGCATTTGCCGTGCAGGCGCCGGGCGTTGGGTGCGCAACCAGGAGATCCCATGTCATCCATGATTCAATCCGCCAACGCGTTGGCATCCAGTTCTCTATTCACCCTGCCGACACAGAAGAAGAAGGCCGGGGGCGCGGACGGCGACGGTGACGGCAGCGGCGGCAAGGGTGCCGTTGCGGCGAGCGTCGCGGCCGCAACCTCGGCGGCGAGTTCGTTGAGTGCCATGACCTCAGCCATCCTCGGCGGAATCGTCAACACGATTGCCTGATGTCGGCGCCGCCGCGCTCGATGCGCGGCGGCCTCAGGTTTCGAGGAACAAGCGGTGCAGGCGCCGGGACTCGTCGGCGTCGAGTGTCGTGAGCAGCGCGTCGAGCGGCTCCGGTTCGCCAAAGGCGTGGCCCTGCGCATAGTCGACGCCGAGCGAGCGCATATCCGCGGCGATTTCCGCGGTCTCCACGTATTCGGCGACCGTGTCGATCGACATCTCGGTGGCGAGTTCGACGATCGCGCGAACGGCTGCGCGGGAGCTTCTGTTGCTCGCCGCGTCGCGCACGAATCCACCGTCGATCTTGACGCGGGATACCTGCAGGTTCTTCAGATAGATGAGCGTATTCGCGCCGGTGCCGAAATCATCGAGCGCGATGCTGCATCCGAGGTTGATCAGGGCGCGGATCATCTGGTTCGCCTTCGCGAAGTTGGTCACCGCGGCCTGTTCGGTGATCTCGATGTTCACGCAGTCGCCCGGCAGGCGGGCCTCCTTCAACTGCTGGGCGAGGTGGCCGACGAAGCTCGAATCGCCGATCGACTGACCGGAGACGTTGATCGACATGCTGATGCCGCGACTGCCGAGCATTCGAGCGTACGGGGCGAGCATCTGCAGCGCACGCTGACTCACCCAGCGGTCGATCGTCGGCAGGAGCTGGTAGCGTGTCGCCGCCTCGATCAAGGGGCCGGGCGGCAGCGCCTGGCCGTCATCGCCGCGCATGCGCAGCAGGATCTCATAGCCGCCGGGAAGGCCCGGGTTGCGCAACGGAGCGATGCGCTGCGCAAACAGCACCAGGCGGTCGTCGCGCAGCGCCGTGCGCAGATCGCCGACGGCGATTGCGTCGCGATGCCTGCGCATCATGCTGTTGTCGTCGGCGCTGTAGCGTTCGGTGCGGTCACGGCCGCGGGTCTTGGCGGTCTTGCAGGCCAGCTCCGCGGCGGCGATCGCCCGGTCCAGACCCTGCGGCATCGCGACCAGCGTGGCGACGCCGCAGCTGATCGACAGTTCGACGGCGCTGCCGGCCGGT
Organism: Steroidobacteraceae bacterium; assembly: GCA_013044085.1. GTDB lineage: Bacteria > Pseudomonadota > Gammaproteobacteria > Steroidobacterales > Steroidobacteraceae > Bog-1198. The sequence continues at coordinate 5,038 of JABEVI010000141.1, read as the reverse complement.
CCGATCGGCAGCCGGCTCACGGTGTGTCTGAGCTCATCGGCGATCTCGGCCGAATTTCGCGTATCGGCGCCCGGCAGCACGATCGCGAAGCGGTCGGCGGCGATGCGCGCCGCGAGGCAGCCCTCGGGCAGCAGCGGTGGCGCGAGCAGGTCGGCGATGCGTGCGATCACTTCGTTGCCGACCTCGAAGCCGTGGAGTTCATTGACGACATGCATGTGATCGACGTCGATGTACAGCACGCTGCGGTCCGCATCGCCTTCGACGCCGCAGACTTGCGCGTAGGCCTGGTCGAGTCCGTCGCGGGTATAAAGCCCGGTCATGAGGTCGAACTGTGTTTCCAGCAGACTCATCGCCTGCCGTCCGAGATGGCGGGCCACGAAGACGTGACGCTGCGAGAAGTCCGCCGCCTCGTTGGGGTTGAAGAACGCCAGCACCCCGGCGACCTGCCCGCCGCGTTTGAGCATCGGGCTGCAGAGCATTTTCGCGCGCCCGACCTGCCCGGGGCTGCGGGCGCCGCCGTTGACGAGCAAGGGACGTTTCTGGCGCTGCACCCAGGTGAGCAGGTGCTGCCGGGTGCCCTCCCAGGTGGCGCGTAGCGACTCGCCCGCCGTTGTCCCGCTGGAGCGCTCGATCAATACGCGCTTGTCGGGAACCCAGAGCGCGCCATAGCCGGCACCGAGGCGCTGTACGGATTCATTGATCAGGGCCTTCAACACGCAGGGCTCACCGCTCGCGGCGCGCGAACGGGTCGTCATGTCGAACAGCCACTCCAGTTCGGCGGTGCGTTCCGTGAGGGAGTGCAGGCGCGAGCGGGATACCGGTGTCGTCGCCAGCTCGCGATGGACACAGTCGAGCAAGGGCCGCAGGCGACGCTGAATGTCCTGCGCGTAGGCCGTCGGATTCGGCGGCAAGCCCGGCCGTGCCTGTTGTGCACAAAGCACGCCGAGCAATTGCCCGGCACTGTCCGCGAGCGGCATGGCCGTTGCCCACTGGCCGCGACTCAAGGAAGTGGCCACGGGCGAAAGCTCGGCTTGCTCGGGCCATCCGAGCCGATCGAGCCAGGCGGCAGCCGCGGCACCCGTGAGGGCGCCGGATTCGCCACGGGTTTGCATGGCCGCGTCGAGCAGGCAAAGGCCGCTTAGACCGTCGAGCAGTCCGGCCGCGATCTGGGCGTAGGAATCATGGATCGAGTCGACAAGCGGCAGCTTGTGGCTCGCGGATTTCAATGTCATCGGTACTGCGCCTTGCCGCGATTCATACGTCCAGCAGCGCGCGTTGCAACTGCGCCACGCGCTCCATTGCCTCGGTCCTGATGCCGGCCAGATCCTCCGGACCCATGCCCAGTACCGACAAGGCGCCGGCATGAGGCGTGCCCGCCGACGTCTCCAGGCCGAAGGCATAGCCGCAGGCAAGCCCAAGGTGTGCGCCGAGATTCACCGTGGCGGCGAGTTTGCGGTGTGCGAGCGGCGCCTCGAGCGGCTCGTGGTGATGCCTGGAGGCGGCCACCAGCGAGTCGGGCAGATGCCAGGCATCGAAGATGACCGCGACGCATTGTTCGTGACCCACGATTCGGTGTTGTCCTTCGAGGTCGCGGATGCCGGCCTCCGGATTGGCGTGCCGCGAGCGCACGATCGCCCGCATGGCCGAAGGATCGATACGTAGCTGCACGACAACGCCCAGATGATGCAGCAAGCCGCCGATGAACGCCTCGGCTGGCGGCGCTTCGCGGCGACTGATCGCGAGCATCTCGGCCGCGGCGGCGGTCGCGATGCTGTGACGGGTCAGGGCCTGCAGGTCCACCGCGATGTCGGTGCCGGCGCGCGACATCGTACGATCCAGGCAGGCGGCGGCCGCGATGCCGCGCACCGCATCCAGGCCAAGGACCAACAGTGCGCGGCCGATGGTGCGAATCGCGCGAGCCAGGCCGTAGTACGGTGAGTTCGCGACGCGCAGAACGCGTGCACACATCGCCGGATCCTTCTCGATCAGGGTCACCAGATCGCGGGCTGCGACCAATGGATCGCAGAGCATCGCCATCAACCGCGGCCCGGAGTGGGCGCTCGGGCCCAGCGTGCCGGTCGCCGCCGCTGCCCGAAGGATCTGCTCGTGCTCGATCGGGAGGGGTGGCGGTGAGTTTGATTCCGTCATGGACCAGCTATCGGCCGCGCAGCGCCAATGCCCTGTGAGGCGGGTCACAATTTTGCGCATCGACCGGCCCATTTGACGCATGTGCGCGCCCGGCCGGCCGATAGATCCACTTTCAGGCCAAACAACCCGTGCATACATCCAGCGAGCAGGACCGATCGAAGTCCCTGGGACAGCCGCCCGCCGCCATCGCCGGCCGGCGCCGGGCGCTGTGGGAGTCGCTGGGGATTTCCGCGGCGGCGCTGTGCGTGGTGATCGCCGGAGTCGCCGGGCCCGCGCTGACCTCGCGCGATTCGATCCGCCTGAACTACGAAGATCATTTGATCAGTCTCGCCGAGGCGGCCGCGGCGCTCGTCGATCCGAGCGCGCAGTCGAGCATCCGTCGACCCGATGAGATCAACGATCCCCAATATCGACGCGCGGTCGCGCCGCTGCGCCGGATGCGCAAGGCCGTGCCGGAGATCCACTACATCTATACGGTGGTGCGCGACGGCCGGCAGGTGCGATTCATTCTCGACGCCGCCGACCCGAAGCTCGACCGGCGTCGCGGCGTCGACGATCAGTCCGGAGTCTGGCAAAAATACGACGGCCATGACCCGGCGATGCAGGAGGCGCTCGGTGACGGACGCCATCCGGGCGTCGCCGCCGCAACCCAGGAGCCCTTGAGCGATGCCTGGGGCACGTTCATGACCGGCTGGGCTCCGCTGCGGGACCGGCAAGGCCGTCAAATCGGCGCGATCGGGGTCGACGTCGACGCGCGCGTCTATGTTGCGCGCCTCGCGGCCGCGCGCAATCTTGCCCTGATCGGCATCGCGCCCGCCGGCTTGCTCATCATGCTGCTCGGGTTCATCGTCTATCGGGTCCGCCTGCGGGGCATGAGTGATGCCGAGGCGGCGATCGCGAGCGCCGCCGCGGCGCTGCGGGCCGCCGGGGCGTTGGCCGACGAGCGGCGCCGTCAGGCGACGATCCTCGAGGGCGCGGACGTCGGCACCTGGGAGCTGGATTTCAGCTCCGGCTCGTCGATCATCTGCAATCGTACGGCGGCGATGCTCGGTTGCCGCGCCGTCGACATGAATCCTCTGCACGGCCGCACCTGGCGCGCTCTGGTGCATCCGGATGACTGGTATGCATTGCGGCGGGCGTTCGTGCTGTTCCGGCGCGGCGATCAGGGAATGTTCGTGCACGAATTCCGTCTGCGCCACGCGGCCGGCGCCTGGATCTGGATCCTGGTTCGCGGCAAGGTGATCGAGCGGGACGCGGCACAGCGGCCGCTGCGCATGGCGGGGATCGATCTGGACATCTCGGCGCGCAAGCTGGCCGAGTCGGTGCTGCGCGAGAACGAACTGAAGTTCCGCTCCCTGTTCGAATTGTCACCGGTCGGAATCGCGCTCAGTGATGCGAAGAGCGGCCGTTTCATGCAGGTGAACGAAGCGCTCCTTGCCTCGAGCGGCTACAGCAGCGAGGAACTGCTCGAACGGAGTTACCAGGACGTTGCGACGAGCGCCATTCCCGAGGCGGAGCCGGTATCCGCGCCGGGCGGTGGATCCGGTCGCTACGGTCCGTACGAAACCGAGTGCCGGCGCCGGGACGGCAGCCGTTTTGCCGCCCTGTTGTCCGGAATCCGCATGACCGATGCCGGCGGCCGCGCGGTGGTTTGGTCGATCGTTCAGGATATTTCGCAGCGCAAGGCGCTGGAGGCGGCGCTCTCGGAGGCTGCGCGCCGCGACAAGCTGACCGGGCTCGCGAATCGCGCCCGCTTCATGGAGGCGCTGCAGGCCGCGATCGACCGCGTACAACGCGGTGTACAGGCGCGTTACGCGGTGCTGTTCCTCGACTTCGATCGATTCAAGCTCGTCAACGACACCCTCGGGCACACGGCCGGTGACGAGCTCCTGCGGCAGATCGGTCGGCGCCTGCGCACGGCGCTGCGCACCGGGGACTCGATCGGTGCCGTCGAATGCGGCAATCTCGTCGGCCGCTTCGGGGGTGACGAATTCCTGATCCTCATCAACGACCTGCAGAGCCCGGCCGACGCCGAAGTGATCGCGGAGCGTCTGCTGAACACGCTGGCGCCGCTCTACGACGTCGGCGGCCGGGAGGTGCATTCGAGCGCGAGCATCGGCATCGTCACGAGCGATCATGGCCGCTCGAGCGCCGAGGAGGTCGTGCGCAACGCCGATGTGGCGATGTATGAGGCGAAGCGCGCCGGCCGCGCCTGTTCGGTCGTGTTCAACGAGGCCATGCACACGCGCTTGAGCCGGCACGTGACGATCGAGACGAGCCTGCGCAGAGCGCTCGCCGAGCACGGACTGTCGGTCGTCTATCAGCCGATCGTCGAGTTGAATACGGGTCGGATCGTCTCGGCCGAAGCCTTGGTGCGTTGGAATCATCCGGATGTCGGGCCCATCAGTCCATCGGAATTCATTCCCATCGCCGAGGAATCGGATTTGATCGTCGCGATCGGCGACTTCGTGCTGCGCCAGGCTTGCGAGGCGCTGGTCGCCTGGCGCGCCGCCGCCGAAGCGTCCGCGCCCCGGACCGTGAGCGTCAACATTTCCCAGGCCGAACTCGCCCTGGGGCGCCGCTTGCTCGAACGGGTGAAAGAGACGCTGAACCGTACGGGGTTGCCGCCGGAATGTCTGCAACTCGAGGTCACCGAACGTGAGGTGGTGCGCGATCCGAAGGCGACTCTGTCGCTGATGCACGAACTGCGGCGTCTCGGCGTGAAGCTCGCGATGGACGATTTCGGGACCGGCACGTCCTCGCTCGGCATGCTGCGCGACTATCCGTTCGACATGATCAAGATCGATCGCTCGTTCGTGAAGGATATGACCGTCAACGGCGACATGCTCGCCGTCATCCATGCGACGGTCGGTCTGGTCGAGAATCTGGG
>JABEVI010000140.1 GCA_013044085.1 Steroidobacteraceae bacterium | reverse complement strand
CGGGTTGCAACCCGTGTAGGGCTGGCGCATCAATTCCAGGAACGCGACCACATGCTGGTCATAGGTGACGATGCCGTCGAATTCCTCGAGCAGATTGAAGGTGATGTCCGGCCGCCAGTCGACGATCGCCGCCCGCAGCTCCGAAAGGCTGTCGCTGATGCCGAGCGGGCGCACGTCATGGCCGGCGGCGCGCAGGTGCGAAATGACGTCATACTCGGTGCGCCATTCCTCGATCTGCTTCTCGGTGGAACCCTCCAAGGAATTCGGCGGCACCAGGGTCGAGTGCACGAGGACCAGCACGCGCAGGGGCTTCATATCGCCACGCGCGGCAGCTGCCGTTCAGCGTACGACTTGGCGAGCCGCGCGATGAGCCGTTGTAACAGCTCGCGTTGACGGCGGCGCGGGCCGCGCACGTACAAGTCGAGGGATTCGCAACGCCCCACCACGAACCGCAGCAACTCCCCGGCGAGATAGTCGCTGTAGGCGCCCGAACGGACCAGCTGCCGGCGCAGCGGCGTACGCAGCTCGCGCACCAGGCTCGCCGCCGCCATTGCGTCCCGCCGGGGGGGCTCTACCGTGAAGACCCGCCGCAACAGAGCGTCCGCCGCCGAACGTCGCGGCAGGCGATAGCGTGCGAACTTCTGCTCGTAGTGCTCGCGCAGCGTCTGGGTATCCTCGGCGAGTTCCTCGATGCGCCGGCGGTCGGCGACCAGGGGCTTGGCGGCGCCGATCTCGGCCATCAAGCCGTCGATGAATTCGAGCTTGCGCAAGGCCGGCCAGCCGCGATAGTGGCGACGCCACGCCGAGCGCGGTTGCAGCCACACCGCGAACGTCTCGGCGAAGTCCTCGGTCGGGTGCGCCTGGGCGTACCATTCGCCGAGGTGTTGCACGTAACGCCGGCTGGCCGGACGCGGCCGATAGGCTTGCGGGTAGGGCTGCGAGGCCGGCCCGAAGACTTCGCGCCAGCGGAGGCGACGGCGCAGCCGATAGGCCGTGTCGATCGCGTGTCCGGCCTCGTGGCGCAGGATGCGCATCAGGCTCTCGCGAGTCCCTCCCTCGACCTCGCGCATGAAACGGCGCTCGATCCGGATGAGGCGTGGATGCGCGAGATAGAACGGGATCGCGATTCCAGGCACGCCGTCCGGTGAGAACCACTCCTCGGCGAGCCAGCAATGGGGGCGAAAACGGATTCCGCGCATCGACAGCTCGCGGTACAGGCGCTCTAGGGGATCTCGCAAGGCGGTCGCGGACAGCGACAATCCCAGATCGCAGAAACGCAGGCTCAACAACTGCTCATCGGTGAGCCGTTCCCAGCGTTGCGCTGCCGGCCGCATGGTCAATCGCGCGGCGCAAGCGCCGCGGCCAGCAGCCGGTCGGCGAAATCGCGCAGCATCGCACCGCGCAGGACCACGGCGCGCCAGGCCGGTGGAATCGCCTCCACACCGTAGAGGGCGCCCGCCAGGTGGCCGAACAACGCGCCGTGCAAATCCGCCTCGCCACCCTCGTTGACGATCGCGAGCAGGCCGTCGCGATAACCCTCACTGTCGAGGAGCGTGGCGACAACCAGGCGCAATGCCGCGAACGGATCGGTGTGCCGCCCGCCGGCCACCGGCCGGGTGCGCACGGCCCCGTCACCGAGCGCAACGTCGTAGATGCCGACCGGGACACCGGCGTGTGTGCTCCACAAGTCGCGCGCGTCGGCGAGGAGTTCATCGCGCCGGGCGCCGCCCAATGCGGCGAGCATCAGCGCCGCATAGATCATCGCGGCGTTGCGTACCGCGACCGATGCGTCGGTGACGGCAACGGCCGCGGCCGACCAGGCGAAGACGCGCCGGGGATGCGATGCCGAGAACAAGGCAATGATCCCGGCCCGGGTCATCGCTTCCGGGCCGCCACCGACCGGCGCCTCGCGTGACAGCGACGCCGATACGGCGGCGGTGATGCCGATGCACTGGCCGGTGCTCGTCAAATGACCCCGTTGCCGCCACTCCAGGTAGCGCCGCCGTTGATCGGCAGGGTCCATCGACTCCATCGCCAGCAGGCTCTCGGCGACACACAGGCTCATCGCGGTGTCATCCGTCCACGCGCCGGGCGGCAGCTGCCATTGCCCACCGCCGATCAGGCCGCTGACGGGAGCGAAGTGGCCGGGGGTGCGAAATTGCGTGCTCGCGCCCATCGCATCCGCACAGGCAAGGCCGATCAAGCCGCCCTGGTAGCGGGAGCGCAAAATCCGCAGCACCGCAGGATCGAGCGGAGGATCCGCGTCGACGTCCGGCTCGAGCGCCCGCCCCGACCAAGCCTGCACGTACTGGCGCTGTCGCTCGGCTTGCGGATTGCACCGCCAGAGCGGGTTCAGCCGCTCGAGCGCCGCATCCGCGGCAAGACCGGCGCGCCGCAGCCAGCAACCTGCCACCAGATTCACCCGGCCGATGCCGGTGCCGCCATGCAGGTAAATTCGATGGCCGACCTCGAGCGCGCGGGCGATGTACTCGAGAATCTCCTCCATCGACCCGGGCACGAGTGGAACCGCGTGCTCGCCGATCGCCTTGCGCACATAGATCACATAGCGGCCGTCGTCGGCGCGTGCCTCGGGCAGCAGATGATCGTACGGCGGCCGTTCGCCCGCCTCGGTCAGATCGATGAAATAGCTGAAGCCCGCGGCGAGCAAGGCATCGATGCGCGCCTGGGTTTCGGCGATTACCGCCGCGCCCGGGTATTCACCGACCATCAAGCGCTGCGGCTCGATCCAGTGACCGTAGGGCAGCGGCGCCGACGGCACGGGCTCAGGGCAGCTCAGAAAAGCGGCTCCGCCGCCGCCGCGGCATCGTCGAGGGCGTCGAAGTCGAAAGCCACCGGATCGGCAAGTTGCGAAAGGGCGACGTTGCGCATGCTCGAGAAGATCGCCTCGATCCGGCCGGGATGCTCACGTTGCCATTGCTGCAACAGACGCTTGACGGCGAGCCGCTGCGAATCCGGCTGCGAGCCGCACAGCGTACAGGGGATGATCGGAAATTCACGCGCGGCGGCGTAGCGCACGAGCAGACGCTCGGGCACGTAACAAAGCGGCCGGATCACGATGTGCCGCCGGTCCTCGCTGAGCAGCTTCGGCGGCATCGCCTTCAGCCGTCCACCGAAGAACATGTTCAAGAACAGCGTCTCGACGATGTCGTCGCGATGATGGCCAAGCGCGATCTTGGTGACGCCGTTCTCCGTCGCGAACCGGTAGAGCGCGCCGCGCCGCAAGCGCGAACACAGGCCGCACATCGTCTTGCCCTCCGGGATCACCCGTTTGACGACCGCGTAGGTGTTCTGCTCGATGATGTGGTAGCGCACACCCAATTCATCGAGATAGCGCGGCAGCACCTCAGCCGGGAATCCGGGTTGTTTCTGATCGAGGTTGACCGCGATGATCTCGAAATGCAGCGGTGCGCTGCGCTGCAGACTCAGCAGCACGTCGAGCATCGTGTACGAATCCTTGCCGCCCGACAGACAGACCATGACCCGGTCGCCGGCCGCGATCATCCGATAATCCTCGATCGCCTTGCCCGCGAGCCCGCGCAGACGGGCCTGTAGTTTCTTGAAGTTCTCGGAGGCCACCGTTTCAGCCTGCCTCGAGATATTTGTTTTCCAGGTACCGAAGGTAGGCCGCGGCCGACAGCGGCTTGCCGGTCGCCTCTTGGATGAGATCCTTGACCGGCAGGCGCGCACCGACGCCGTGCACATGATCGCGCAGCCACTCGAGCACGCCGGCGAAGGATCCGGCGGCGATCTCCTCGTCGAGCGAGGGCCGCGCCGCGCGCAAGGCTTCGTACATCTGCCCGGCGATGACCGCGCCGAGCGCGTACGAGGGAAAGTAGCCGAAATGGCCGACCGACCAATGGATGTCCTGCAGACACCCCTCGAGGTCGCTGCCGGGACGCAGCCCGAGCCGCTGGTCGAGCGCCTCGTTCCACGCCTCGGGCAGGTCGACGACCGCGAGCGACCCGTCGAGGAGCCGCTTCTCGAGTTCGTAACGGACCATGATGTGCACCGGGTAGGTCAGTTCGTCCGCATCCATCCGGATCAGACTGCGGCGCACGTGGATCAGGTGCCGGTACAGATTCTCCTCCCGCCATTCGGGTGTGGAGACCTGCAGGTACTTCTCGAGCAGTGGCCTGAGGTACTTCACGAACGGGCGGCTGCGACAAAGGTTCATCTCGAACAACAGCGACTGGCTTTCCTCGAGCGCGAGCCCCCGGTCGCGTCCGACCGGTTGGTCGCGCCATTGCTGCGGAAGGCCGAGGTCGTACATCGCATGGCCGGTTTCGTGGACCGCGCCGAGCAGGCCGGTGAACGGGTCGGCGGCGTCGAAGCGCGTCGTGACGCGCATGTCCCCCGGCACGCCCTCCGTGAACGGATGTTCACTCTCGTCCAAACGGCCACGGTCGAAGGGGAATCCAAGCGACTTGAGCACCTCGACGGCCAGCTGGCGCTGGCGTGAGATGCTGAATTTACCGACGATCGGCGACGGCGGTCGCACCGCCTGCAGTTCGATCACCTGGTGGATCAAGCCCGGCAGCTTGTGCGACAGGGACTTGAAAATCGCATCGATGTCCGCGGTCGATATCCCCGGCGTATACACGTCGACCAGCGCGTCGTAGGGAGCCAGCCCGCGCGCCTGGCCGAGCAACGCCGCCTTGTCGCGCACGAGGTGCACGAGTTCCTCGAGGTGCGGCGCGAACACCTTGAAGTCATTCGCCTTGCGCGCCTCGACCCAGTACACCTCGGCGCGCGCGCTGGTCCTCGCCAGGCGGGCGATCAACGACGGCGGTGTCGCGATGGCGTGATCGCGCTGTCGGCGCATTTCGCGCAGATTCGCGAGCGGCCAATCATCGAGCTGCGCCGCGCCCGCCTCGGCACGCTCCAAAAGCCGCGCGATCCTCGGCGTCGTCAGCAAGGCATGATGCTCGGTCTCGAGTGCCGCGAGCTGCTCGCCGCGAACGTCGGCGCTGCCGCGCGGCATCATCACGGCCGCATCCCAGCGCAGAAGGGACAGCGCACCGTGAAACGCATGCAGGCGACGAAACTCTTGTTCCAGTTGTTGATAGGGGGTCAATGCCATGACGATCGGGATCCGAGCGGCCGCCGCAGGCCATCTTACCAGAGCGGCGCCTATCGGACCCGGTCACGGGCCGTTTTGTTGCAACGCGATCAGGGGGTGGTGCGCAGCGGCAACTCGCCGTGGTCATGAAAACGCAGAGAACGGAACAGTGGCAGATCGAGGCGCACGGCCCCGTCCAGCTCATAGGGAATCGAGTCGCGATGCGCGCCCAGGCGCTGCGCGAACTGGGTGAAGCCGGCGGCAAGGTTCGCCGAGATCATCATGTCGAAACTCGTATCGCCCCGCGCCGGCACGATGAACGGGCGCATCGTCACGCCGCTCGCGAGCTCAACGCCGGCGAACAGCAGGTGCGCCCGGACGCGCTCGACCGGCAACGGCCGGCTGTTCGGGTTGTGGATCCGCAGCGTGACGAGAAAATTCTGTTGAAAGAGGTTGCCACTGCGCATTTCGATGCGGACGACCGCCAGGTCGGGTCTTTCGAATCGGGGAGTGAACACCGCGCAGGCGCTCGTCAGCAGCGCCCCGAGCGCGCACGCAGCCGCGGCACACACCGAACGGCGCCGGCGTGGCACAATCGACCCGGGCACGGTCGCGATGACGGGGTTCACAAAGGCGGATGATACCGAGAAATTACCACGGCGTACCTGTCGCCGGATCCGTACGGCCCGGCCCCCGCGGCGCGGCGCTGCTGATCGCCGCGACGCTCGCGCACGCAACGCTCGCGCAGCCGGTCGGACCGCCTCGCCCGGCCCGCGGTGTCGCGACCTCCTGCCTGGCAAGCGGCGGCGGCTACCTGCGCGCACGGATCGGCGGTGCGCTGCACGCCGACATCGACTGGCCGAACCGCGGCACTTGGTGCGCCGGCGAGCCGCAGCGCGACCCGGCCGGGGTACGCGTGAGCTTCCGCCGCGTGAGCGGCCGAGGGCCGCGCTTGCTGTTCCTGTTCGGTCTGACGGGCGTGCGCGAAGGCCGCCCGCTGCGCGAGGGACGCGTGAACCTGACCGTCATCGATGAAAGCGACGGCCGCATCTACGGCACGCTCGGCGATCGGCGCTGCACGCTCGACTCGCTGTCGCAGCGACGCCTGCCCGCCGCACACACCTACCGGCTCGAAGCGCGTGGATTCTGCACGGAACCGGCCCGCGCCGTGCGAGGCGCCGGGCACCTGCTCGTCAGCCGGTTCGATTTCGCCGCTCCGGTGAGCTATGCGAAGCGCTGAACGCGCAGCCCGCAGGCGCCTCGCGGCCGCGCTGCTCATCGCCGCGAGCCTCGTCCTGGTGGTCGGCGCGGCCACCCGCACGACGCAGGCTCAGCAGATGCGCCGCAAACTGCTCGCGAGCTTCCCTCGGGGCCTGATGTCGGTGCGTACCACGGCGGGCAGCGTGCTCAACTTCAAGATCTGGGTCGCCAACACGCCCGAGCGCTCCGAGCAAGGCTTGATGTTCGTACGCCACCTCGCGGATCACCAGGCCATGCTGTTTCCATTCACCGGTCATGGGCCGATCGTGATGTGGATGAAGAACACCTACCTGCCGCTCGACATGCTGTTCGTCGACCGACATGGCCGGATCACCGAGATCGCGCGGCGCACCAAACCGCTTTCCCTCGACCTGATCTATGCACCCTCGGGCACCCGCGCGGTCATCGAAATGCGGGGCGGAGACTGCCGGCACCTCGGCATCGATGTCGGCGATGCGGTGCTGAGCGATGCGCTGAAGCCGGCGCGATGACCCTGCGAGAAGCGTTCGCCGCCGTACGGCGTCATGGCCGTCCGGTCTGGCTGGAGCGCGGTCCACAGCTGCTCGCCGCGCTGCTCGCGGTGCTCTGTGGAACGCTGCAGATGCGGCCGAGATTCCCGCTGCTGCTCGCGGCGCTGCACGACTTGTCCGGATACGATGGCGCCTCGATCCAGCGCCTGAGCGATCTGGCGGCCCTGCCACGCATGCTCATCGGCATGGGTCTCGTCGTGATGGCGGTCGGGCTGCTGTTGCGCGCGCGGGTTGCCTGGGTGATCACGCTGTTGCTCGGCGTCTTGGTCGCCGGGCTTTCCTGGTGGTTCTCGCGCGCATCCGACCCGGTTTTCTGGAGCGCGCTCGCGCTCGTCGCCGTGCTGATCTACTACGCCGGCCGCTTCGACCGCAGCAACCTTGCCGCCAGCTCGCTGTTCGCGCTGCTGAGCATCGGCGCGCTGCTGCTGTACGGCGTGCTCGGCACCCTGTGGCTCGGCGCGGGCTATGCGCCGGCGATCCGGGACCTGCCGACCGCCTTCTATTACACGATCGAGACCATGTCGACGGTCGGCTACGGCGACATCCTGCCGCGTACGGTCGAAGCGCGGATGTTCACCGTCTCGATGATCGTTCTCGGCATCACGGTGTTCGCAACCACGCTGTCGATCGTCCTGGCACCCCTGCTCGGCGGCAGCATCAGACGCGCACTCGAGGGACGCATGCAACGGAAAACACGCAAGGGACATTTCGTGATCATCGGCTCATCGAGCCTCGCCTACACCCTGTGGAAGGATCTGCAGGCGCACGGCGTCGCGGTCACCGTGATCGAGCCGCCGGGCAAGCCCTCGCCCTACCCGCCCGAGGCCGACCTGATCACCGGCGATGCGAGCCGCAACGAGGTCCTCGAGCAGGCCGGCGTGCAGCAGGCGCGCGCGGTGATGATGCTGCGCGACGACGACGCGGAGAACGCCTTTGCGGTGCTCGCCGTGAAGGAATTCGCGCCGGGCGTGAAGACCATCGCCGGCGTCAACGACGTGCGACATCTGGCGAAAATCCGTCGCGTGCAGCCCGACATGTTGTTCGCCCCGCAGCTGCTCGGCAGCGACCTGCTCGTACGCACGCTGTTCGATGAACCGATCGACAAGGAAACGGTCAGCAAGCTGCTGTTCGCGCAGAGCTGAGCG